>JAEINM010000083.1 GCA_016342385.1 Spirochaetaceae bacterium
TATACCTCTCTTCGATAATTGTCCGGTTTGGATCTTCATGGGTCCAGAATGTAAGCGTAACAGGACCGTTCTCCTCTTGTGTTCCTGTCGCAAAGAGAGGGGCTGAAAGAGCCAGAACAGATAGAAAAATACATAAGATCTTTTTCATACAATAATTCTCCTTTTCTTATTTATACATTATTCTACAATGGGGAATTTGCTCGGGCAATGTGAGATTCCTACACTTAATGTTGTGATACTGACATATCAGTACAATCCTTATGGTAGTAGAAGTCCTTATTTAGTGATATTATAGCCATATATTGAACCACGAAGGGCATATGGTCTTCAGTATAAGGAGACAGTATGAGCTTGAATTATGAGGAACTGGATTTCCAGAAAACTCCCCTTGGAGATCTGATGCTGCGGCGGCGGAAAATCCTCCAGTTAGGAGGTCTTGATGTCTATGAAGTCAAGCTCGGTGAACACTTTCTTATGACCAGCTTATTTCATGAAGCGGAATCTCAGCTTTCCCTGCTGGGACTGGAAAATACAGAACAAGAGGAGCTCGATGTCGTCGTGGGCGGACTGGGGCTCGGTTATACGGCTGCTGCCGCTCTGGAAGATCAGAGAGTGAAATCTCTTGTGGTTATCGAGTTTCTGGAACCTGTTATCCGGTGGCATAATCAGCACCTTGTCCCCATGGGAAAAACATTGACAGAAGATCCCCGGTGCCGCTTTGTTCAGGCTGATTTTTTCGCTCTTTCCCGTCGTGTCACAGAGAATTTTGATCCTGAATCACCTTTAAAAAAACACCATGTCATTCTTCTGGACATAGATCACACACCCACTCATGTGTTACATCAGACAAATAGCCATTTTTATAGTGAAGAGGGTCTGAGAGAACTGAGGGAACACCTGCATAGGGGCGGGGTATTTGCCCTGTGGGCCGATGGTTCTCCCCAGGAATCTTTTACAAATCACTTAAGAAAAGTTTTTAGTCAGGCGGAGTCTCATCATATCCGGTTCGATAATCCCATAACCGGCGGTTCCTCCGAGGGTACGGTCTATGTGGCACGAAAAGAGTCGTGAGCTACCCCCTCCCGGGTGACATTATCGGGAAGGTTCAGAGTTTTATGGCTCTTGGGAAGAATAGTGACCAGATTATTTCAATAGAAATATTCATAGAATCCCACTAAAATAGAACTATGACTGCTCCGGAAATCATATAACTGAAAGGAGTTTCATTAGAATTTATATGATATTAGTCGGTTCTAACTCATTGGTTAATAGGAGAATTAATTGAATAATTCGTATTTTGAAATAGCAGACAGGATTGAAAACCTCGCGATCATACCTGTTATTAAGCTGCAGGATGCTAAAAATGCAGAACCTCTGGCACAGGCCCTTCTTGAAGCTGGTCTTCCTGCGGCGGAAATTACATTCAGAACAGATGCGGCCTCTGCTTCTATTCAAACAATCAGCAGAAAATTCCCTCAGATGCTCACCGGGGCCGGGACGGTTCTGACTATAGATCAGGTTAAATCCGCCTTTGACGCGGGAGCTCAGTTTGTCGTGAGTCCCGGTTTTAATCCGACTGTGGTGGATTACTGTGTTTTGAATAATCTACCAATTTATCCGGGAGTGAATAATCCGACGGGGATTGAGATGGCTCTGGAACGAGGACTTACCATTCTCAAGTTTTTCCCGGCCGAGGCTTCGGGAGGGGTAAAAATGGTCAATGCCATGAGTGCACCTTATGGAAAAGTGAAATTTATGGCTACGGGGGGCATTAATGCAGGGAATGTTCTTTCTTATCTTGAATCACCCTATATAGCCGCCTGCGGGGGATCCTGGATGGTTAAGGGGGCTCTTATTGATTCCGGAGAATTTGATAAAATAAAAGAACTCAGCGGTGAAGTGGTGAGACTGATAAAAGACTGGAGAGCAAAATGAATACAATTGTAACACTGGGCGAGATTATGCTACGCCTGAAATCCCCGGGAAATGAAAGGTTTTTTCAAAGTCCCATGCTGGAAGCCACCTTCGGAGGAGGTGAATCAAATGTCGCTGCCGCTCTATCGCTGCTGGGTAAAAAAACCGCTTTTGTCACAGCATTACCGGCAAATCCTCTTGGCGATGGTGCCCTATCCGCCCTGAGGTCAAAAGGTGTTGATACATCGGCCATCATTCGCCGGGGAGACCGCCTGGGACTCTATTTTCTTGAAGCCGGTGCGAATCAACGGGCATCACAGGTCATTTATGACAGAACCGGCTCATCTATCTCTACAGCCTCTCCCAATGATTTTAACTGGGACCTGGTCTTTAAGGATGCCATGTGGTTTCACATTACAGGGATAACGCCGGCCATTTCTCAAAAGGGATCAGAACTCTCATTAAAAGCTGTACAAGAGGCGAAAAAGAGGGGGATCTCTGTCTCCTGCGACCTCAATTACAGAAAAAAATTGTGGAAATACGGCAAATCGGCACCGGAGGTGATGCATGAACTGGTGAAATATGCCGATATTGCCATCGCCAACGAAGAGGACTGCCAGAAGTGTCTGGGAATTGAGTCCGATGCTGATGTGAGTTCAGGAGAACTGGGGCTTAACCGGTACAAAGAAATAAGTGAAAAAGTATTAAAACAATTTCCCGATCTCAAACAGATTGCTATTACATTGAGAGAGAGCCACTCGGCAGACCACAACTCCTGGTCGGCTATCCTGAATAATCGAAGTGATTTTTTTGTATCTCAGAAATATGAGATAAAAAATATCGTCGACCGTGTCGGGGGCGGTGATGCTTTTGCCGCAGGACTCATCTATGGCTTAACTTCCTTAAAATCAGAAGAAGAGGCCTTGCGCTTTGCTGTGGCTGCTTCCTGTTTAAAACACTCCATTCCCGGAGATGTGGCCCTTATAACTGAAGCGGAAGTGCTCAATCTTCTTAAAGGGGATGGATCCGGTAGGGTACAGCGGTAGTAAAAATCTACGCTCAAGTTTCAGTTTCACCTATAATTTCTCTTTGAGATAGGGAAAAAAAGGAATATAATCGTCTCGATGAAAAAACTGATGTGCACCTTTTTACTCTTAATCTCGGCATTTACTCTTTTCGGGGAAACTCTCAGAAGGCTGGAAGCTTATGCGGGACGCGGTGATATGGATGCTCAGTACAAACTCGGTTTGTGGTATTATTCGGGCTTCAATGTGGATCAGAATTTTGAAAAGGCCGTTGAATATTTTGAGCTTTCCGCAGTTCAGGGATATTTGGATGCTCAGTTTATACTGGGCTATCTCTATTTTTACGGTGTAGGAGCTTTAAAAAATCATCAGACCGGGCTGGAGTGGTTCGAGAAAGCGGCCGAACAGGATTATCCTCAGGCACAGTTTGATCTGGGATACATTTTATATTTCGGAATAGAGATTCCCGCCGATAAAGACCGGGCTCTCTACTGGATGCAGAGAGCTCTGGATAACGGTTACAAAAAAGCCGGTGAATATCTGCCCTAGCGGTTTTTAGGACTTTATAATTGTTGCCAAAGATGCCCGTTACAGAGCATCTTCTCTTATCAGGTCACAATGAAATCTCTTTTTTCAACAGATCTCCCAGCCTTTTTATCCCCTCAACAATTTTATCATCCGCCATAGTGGAAAAATTCACTCTCATCGTATTATTCACTCCACCATTGGGGAAGAAGGAGGCACCCGGTACATAGGCTACTTTTATGGTTTTCAGGGATTTCTCCAGTAGTCTCTTTGTATCTATGTGGTCAGGAACAATAACCCATGTGAAAAGGCCTCCAGAAGGATAAGTCCAGGACACCTCTTGAGGGAAATATTTTTCCAGGCTCTCCATCATTAGATCCCGTCGTTTTTTGTAGACAACTTTTATTCTTTCAATATGCTTATCCAGGTCGTATTTATCCAGAAAGACCGAGATTTCTCTCTGACTCATAGAGTTACACTGAAGATCGGCACTCTGCTTGACCATAATATATTTATTCAGAATTTCAGGACTTGCGCAGACCCATCCGATCCTCAGGCCGGGGCAGAAGGTTTTGGAAAATGTACCCAGGAAAATAACCAGCCCTTTCGTATCCAGGGATTTCACTGAAGGTATTCTCTCTCCTTCAAATATCAGGTCGCCATAGGGATTATCTTCTATAATGGGCTTATTGTATTTATTGGCCAGTTCTAACAGTCCTTTTCTTCTTTCCAGACTCCAGGTCCGCCCGGAAGGATTCTGAAAATCGGGAATGACATAGATCATTTTTACATTTTCAGTCTCTCTAAGAGCTCTTTCAAGGTCTTCCATCACCATACCCTTATCATCAGTCTCAATCTCTCTGAATTGACATTCGTAGGCCCTGAAGGCATTGATTGCACCCAGATAGCTGGGACTTTCACAGAGTACAACATCTCCCCGGTTCAGGAAAATCTTTCCGGAAAAATCCAGTCCCTGCTGTGAACCGCTGGTAATAAGAATTGCATCCCCTGGAACATTTACCCCGGATAATTTCATTCTCCGCGCTATATGATCGCGAAGAGGATCGTATCCTTCGGTGGGACTGTATTGAAGAGCTTCCCGACCCATTTTCTCAAGAACAAATCGGGACACTTCCATCATCTCTTTTACAGGAAACAGCTCCGGTGCAGGCAGCCCGCCGGCAAAGGAAATAATATCATCTCGCGCCGTCAGTTTGAGAATCTCCCGTATTTCTGAAGCTTTTACATCTTTTATTCTATTGGAAAACATCTTTTCACATCCTTCTTAAAGGGGCATAGGTACTTTTTTATGCGGTTATATTTTATACAGGCTATTTCTTGCCCGGTCGGGGTTACCCCGCCCCCATAAAAAATCGCCGCGACATCTGATCCACAAATTTCAATGTGTGCCTTTCCATTATCGATCTGGCTTTTTCCGGATCTCTCTCTTTTATGGCATGGGCCATATCTTTGAGTGTTCCGTAAAACCAGTCGTAATCATCTATGATGTATTCGATGGAAAGAAAGAACCGGGCTGTTTTTGTGTTGAGCTGATCCAGCATTTCTATGAGCAGTTTGTTGTTGGAAGCCTGTCCGATTATCTGATGGAATCTCTGGTCATCATTTATGCAGAGTTTGTAATCTCTGACGCTGTCATAGCGGGAGAACCGGCCAATAATTTCAAAGAGTTCTTTTATCTGCTCATCATCGGCTCGTCTGGCCGCCAGTTCCGCTGCCAGGCTTTCGAGGTTTTTTTTAACTTCAAAGGCATCTTTGACAGATTTCAGGTCTATCGGGGTAACAAATGTGCCCACTTGAGGGCGGGTTTCAATCAGACCTATCTGAGACAGTTTGATGAGAGCTTCTCTGACAGGCGTTCTACTGACTCCGAATTCCCGGATAAGGTCTTTTTCAACGACGGAATCGCCCGGTTTCAGTTCGAGATTGATAATTCTCTCTTTCAGATTATCAAAGATCTCTGTATTGGCAGGTTTCAATGTTCATTCCTCAGCTAATATACAACTAATATATTAGTAGCATAAGGCAGCAGAATAAAGGAGTCAAGTTTTTTGAGAATTTACTATTGACAGACAAAGAAAAAGTTATTACTTTGAATATGAAAGCTACTTTGTAATGCAAAGTAGCTTTGCCGATGAAAGCTACTTTGAGAGGGTAATATGGAAGAGAAAAAAAGAGAAGTTGAAGATTATTTAAAAGATCTGACAGAAATTAAGAAAATGATGGATCAGTCGGAAGATTATGGGCTGATAGAAGTCTGGGTTTATTGGCTCTATGGCCTTTTTATCACAGCCGGTACATTGATTTCCTACTATCTACTAACCTTGAAAAATTTACCTCAGTTAAATGTTTTCCTTACTGTATGGCTACCTATATTCTTTTTAGCCGGATTGGCAGAAACTATCGGTTGGGTCCGGAGAATGGGGAAAAAATCGGCTCCTTTATTATCCAGACGTTTTACAAAATTGGGTTCAGCATTTTTAGGATTGGCGATCATCGTTTCAATCATGGTGTATTTTCTTATTCAGGCCGATGTTCCCCATGCGGGAATCTATATGATGCTCGGTGCTGTTCCTCTTTTTTTATATTCACAGATTACCTTCACTTCAATCATCATAGAAGCCTGGCTGCTTACAGGAGGAGGTTTTCTTTTTCTCATCAATAATGTGTCATCACATCAGGGCTCTCTCTTTGCCGGAGTGATTGTCGGTATTGTCTATTTTATACTTGGCTTCCACGTGTGGTATGAGGAAAAACAATCAAATGGATGATCTATATACCCGTTTCGATAATGTATTCTTTGAAAAGACAAGATTGTCGATTATGACAATTCTTTTTAAAGAAGAAACTGTGTCATTTAATCAGTTAAAAAAAATAATCGGGGGAAGTGACGGATCCATTTATACTCATTTGGAAAAACTGATTAAAGCAGATTATGTGGATAAGAAAAAAGAGCTGGTCGGCAGTTCCGCCCAGACTGTTTATAAGATAAAAAAAGAGGGAAGAATCATTTTTAAGGAATATCTGGCATTTCTTGAACAGATGCTTCAAAACCAGAAGTAAAGATAATTCGGGGAAGCGCAGCTTCCGGTTCCGAACATAGTTGTAATAGGAGTAAGCCTTGAAAAATCAGAAAGAAAACTTTAGAGAACGGATTCTCGGTGGATGGGCGGTTTGGTCCTCACAGAACTGGGGGAAGTCTTTTCTACTATTGCTTGTCATAACACTTGCTATGGGTTTTGGAGTATCAATATTAAAAACGGAAATGACTTTCTACTCCATCCTTCCCAATAATTCCAATCAGGTTCGCGATATGAAAATGATTCTCGAGGAGTTTCCCGCTGCTTCCAGTATTCTGGCTGTGGTTGACGCAAGGGCTGTTGAAGATCCTGCCGCCGCTGAGGAACAGGTGAAAAGAACAATCGATGCCATTGTAGAGAAACTGTCACGCAGGGACTACAGCGAATATGTTGTCCGAACGACGGGAAAAACCGATATGGATTTCTTTAAAGCCCATGGTTTTATGTTTTCCAAAGAGAAGGATATTGAGCGAAGCTCCCGCCTGTACAGTGACCTCAATCTCGTTCCTCTCCTAACCCGTATTAACGAGGATTTCGAAAGAGAATATGCCGGCGATGAAGACAAACTTGCCGACGAGGAGCAGCTGGCCGTTGGTATGTTCCGGGGACTCAGCGAAGTTCTCGGGATTATGGAAAAATCGGCACAGGGCGAATCTGTTTCTTCCGTAGAACTGGATAAAGCTCTTGATTCCTGGCTTTTCGGTGAATCATATCTTCTCAGTGATGACAATAAGATGGGGATTGCGATTATTCAACCCACTTTTACCATGGAAGATTTTCTGACTATGGCTCCCGGTGTCAATACAATTGAATCGGCCGTCAAGGAACTGGGGCTGGAAATGGGAGTCGATGTGGGGCTGACCGGGATGGTTGTTGTGGGCCGCGACGAAATGGTCACATCGGAACAGGGGATTATTCTGTCTTCCTTCCTGGCTCTGATAGCCATTCTTCTGATTATGATTTTTTCTTTCCGCATGTTCTCTGTTCCTTTAATCTCCGGTATACCTCTGATTACAGGAATATTCTGGACTATGGGTATGAGCGGTTTTATCATTCACCGGCTCAATATCATGACAGCCATGTATCTGGTGGCTCTGATGGGGCTGGGGATAGACTTTGCCATTCATCTGCTCACTTCTTTTATTCAGGAACGCGATGAAGGGGAAGAGTTTACCTCGGCTATCCGAAAAGCCATTATGAAAAGCGGATCGGGAATCCTTACAGGCGGTCTGACGACTGCTACGGCTTTTTTCGCCCTGATCATCGCCGATACGGAAATGATCCGCGAACTTGGTTTTGTTGCGGGAATGGGTATCGTCTGTGAGCTGATTGCCATGATCTTGTTTATTCCGCCACTACTGGGATTCCGTCAGTATCGGAAAGACAAGAAGGGAAAGGATGAAAACCGCATATTCAGTACAGTGAAAATAAAATCCGATGCCGCTTCGGGAATAGGGAAAGTCCTGAGCAAAGCACCTGTCCTCTTTTCTATCATAATGCTGGCTATAGGGATTTTTTTTGCTACCCGGGCTCCCGGAGTATCGCTGTCTACCAATCTCATGGAGATGGAGGCGGAAGGTCTTGAGTCCATCCTTCTTCAGGATACTCTTGTCGAGGAGTTCGGTATGGCTCCCGACTACCTCTCTGTTATTTCCATGGATATAGGCGAAGTGAGAGACCTGAGCGACAGGCTCGAGGATCTGTCCTCAGTTAAAATGGTAGATTCACTGGGCCCTTATTATGTCTCTCCTTCGGAAACTGAATCCCGGGGGGCACTGATCCGGCAGTTCGCAGAAAATCTGGAAAAAAATCGAGCTTATAAGAATCTGGATGGGGAAATGCTTCTCCAGGAACTCTACCGCCTGGAGATGAACCTTATGGAAATGGGTGATATGGCTTACATGGGTAATATGAATAAACTTCTCAATACAATCGGTTCCATTACAGGGTTTGATAATGATGGGGAGAAAGTGGCAGAGAGCTCCTTTGACCGTCTTTTTTCCATGCTGGAAGAGGGGAATGCCGATTCTCAGTCATTAATTGAATTGCAGGGGACTATGGTTCCGGCGCTTAAGAACAAGTTGCTGACTATGGCTTCCGATGAACCTGTTACGCTGGATATTCTCCCTTCAACCCTAAGGGATTCCTATATTTCTAAAGATGGGAAAAAATTTCTGATCAATGTCATTCCCACACAGAATCCATGGGAGGAGGATTTCCGCAATATCTACAGCGAACAGATGAAAACAATTACAGATAAGGGTACGGGAATGCTTCTGGCTGGAGATCAGCTTTCATTTATGGCGGAACAGGATGGTGTTAAAGCTGCCGTTGTTGCCCTGATCGTGGTCTTTCTCATATTGCTTTTAGATTTTAGGAATATAAAGCTTGTGGTGCTCACAATGGTTTCTCTTCTCCTTTCCTTCCTGACTCTATTCGGTTTTATGTCTCTGGTGGGAATCAAGTTTGATTTTATCAATATCATTGTCGTACCTCTGCTTATCGGAATCGGTGTTGATGATGCTGTTCATATCAATCACCGTTATCTTTATGAAGGAAAAGGACGGATGGGAATCGTCATAGGTAAAACGGGAACCGCATTAATGATTACTTCTATTACAACAATGGTGGGATTCGCCTCTTTTATTCCCTCTGTCATGCGGGGAATGAGGAGTACGGGAATTGTGCTTTCCATCGCTATGGTTATCGCCTTTTCCTTTTCCGTACTGTTCCATCCGGGAATGCTGATAATCATCACAGAGAAACTGGGACTCAATATTAAACCATGGGGGAAAAAATGAAGAAAAAATCAATTATGCTACTTTTAATAACTCTGTGCGCCGCTGGAATTTTATGGGCACAGAATGCACAGGATATTGTTGACCGGGCTGATCATGCCTTTCAGGGAGATCGTGTTTACAGTACCAGCTCCATGACTGTCTATAAGTCGGGAGAAGCACAGACGGTTCAGGAAATGGAGAGTTATTCCATGGAAAAAAACGGGAAAACCTACAGCCTGTCAGTCTATCTGGCTCCCAGGCGAATGAAGGGAACCGCCAATCTGATGATTGAAGATGACCTCTGGGTCCGTTTCAGTTCAACTGGTAGAATCCGAAAACTGAGCAGTTCGGCAAAAAAGAACTCCGCTGGAGGATCGGACTTTTCCTATGCCGATATGGGTGACGGAGGACAGGGGCTTTCGGAAAAATACACACCGGTTCTCATAGGGGAAGAAACTGTTGAGGGGGAGAAATGTTACAAAATTGAACTAAATGCCGCCGTTTCTGATGCTCCTTATGATAAAATGGTTGTTTTTATCACTATCGATACCTACCGCTATATAAAGATTGATTATTATGAGAGCGGAGCCAATATCAAGAGCATGATTTTCTCTGATTACAGAACTGTGGATGGAAAAGACTATCCATTTTTCTATGTAATGAATAACCACACAAAACCTTCCAGGACAGAAGTCTCAGTGGATATTTTTGAAACTGACAGCAGCAGAGTTCAGGATCGGTTTTTTACTACCGGTTACCTGGAAAGTATCAGGTAGGGAGGGATATATGAGAAAACAGATAGTAATAACCCTGCTGCTTTTCCGGCTGGGAATCAGTCTCTTTTCACAAGTTGATTTTTCCGGATCAGCCGATATGGCCATCAATACCAATATTCCCGAATCGGGAGATTATGAGAGTCTGTTGAATCCGGGAAATCTGATGGGCATAAGTGATCTGGGGTTGAATTCAGCTCTCATAGCAAAAATTGATGGGGGAGATGAGAAAACGACCTTTTCCGCCTGGTTTTCCCTGAAGGAGTTTCCCATTGGTCAGGCTCTTCTGTCAGCTGCTTATGGAGATTCTATTCAGGAAGGCGGTGTTTTCGAACTGACCAGAACCCTGGGGGATACTGTTTTTACAATGGATTTGATGCGTTTATCCGCCAATGTCTATTTATCTGACAACATTTCCATGGAAGTAGGGCGTCAGAGTATGCTCACCGGTTACGGATACGGGTGGAATCCCATAGATTTTGCCAATCCCCTGAAAAATCCTCTGGATCCC
The DNA here is from genome assembly GCA_016342385.1 of Spirochaetaceae bacterium. Classification (GTDB taxonomy): domain Bacteria; phylum Spirochaetota; class Spirochaetia; order DSM-2461; family DSM-2461; genus Spirochaeta_F. The sequence goes on from JAEINM010000083.1 coordinate 10,627, forward strand.
GATGCTGCACTCCGTGGTGTCGATGGTCTCTCATTTAAAATCCTTCCCAACTTTATGTCATCGCTGAAAATCTACGGTATTTTACCCAGGGATCTGCTGTCTTCCGGATTGGATTATGAAGAAATTAAATTCGGTGGAGAATTAACCCTGTATTTTTCCGGTTTGGAAATGAAACTGGCGGGATTTTACGATTATGATGAAAGTGTCGGGAGTGATGCCTATACACCATCACTGGGAGCCGGATTTATGATTGATTTATGGGGAGTCGGGCTCTATAGTGAAGCGGCAGTCAGAAAAGGGAGTAGAAACTATTTTACTGATGGAGGACTGGTAGTACAAAGAAAAGAGGAGTGGCTTTTTTCAATACTTGCCGGACTGGAATATACATTTTCCAATGAACTCTATGGCGTGGTGGAATACTTTTACAATGGTGAGGGATTTAACGAATCGGAACGATTTGAATACAGGGATTCTGTCATGGCCTTTATCGGGGTGATGGGATCTCCAACAGCAGATCTGTTCAGCCTTTATTCTCCGGGCTATTTTGCCCGGCATTATATTATGCTGAATCTGATGCAGCCACTATACTCGATCAATACAGATATTAATCTGGCAGCCATTTACTCGCCCGATTCGGGAGCCCTGGCGCTTATGCCATCAATCAACTACTCTTTTTCCGGGAATTTCAGCGGGAAACTGGCATATGTCGGTATGTTAGACCTCTACGATAATGACTTCAGTGAAGTCTCGGCTCTACCTGTCAGGCATGTGATCTCGACTGTTTTTACTTATAGTTTTTAACATCTCAGTAACAATATTGAGTTACTATATAAAATTATCTTACTCCCTTCTCCCTTCAGGCATACTATTACCCACAAGTTTTGGTATGTTCCTGGAAAAGAGATCTGCTTTAATCCAGGCCCCCTAAATCCCCCGAAGGGGGACCAAAAAGACAGCTATATTCCTTCTCCTCCTTCCAGGCTGTGTGAGAAGTAATTTTATTGTTTATAAAAATAAATAGATATAAATCAGAGAATATATTTCTCTGATTTAT
>JAEINM010000084.1 GCA_016342385.1 Spirochaetaceae bacterium
TGCAGGGACAGGTCGCGACCTGTCCCTGCATATGATTATTATATTTTACCGCTTACTTTTGCTGTCAGGACAAAGCTGAATTGCCGTCCCAGGGAATCGGGATTATTTTCCATATACTCACCTGTTGTTGATCCATAGATAAAAGGCAATGCCGCTTTCAATTCAAGAAAATCAAAGGCATGAAAGGTGATTATCGGTGCCAGAACCCCACTGTTATCACTGATATTGTAGAGAGTGTAAGCTTCGATATTTAATTTTTTATCAAATAACTTCACTCCGAATCCTCCGGCCAGATTATGCCCGTAAACCAGAGGAAGGCCAAGCTTAGTTCCAAGGGGTCCCAGTTCGGTTTCCTCCCCATTATAATAGTACTCTCCACTGAACTCAAGATTCCCCTTAAAGAAGTCAATGAAAAAACCCAGATTAAATCCAAAATCCAATTGATCGGGATCCTCTGCAGGAATAAAATGACCATCTTCATCGGGCTCTGCATCACTGGGAATGGGCAGCAGATCATCGTCAGCCTGATCGTAGGCAATAACCGCTTCCGAATAGAGTTCCAATCGGTTAAAAAGTGTCGTGCTGACAGAGTAGAATCCTCTGAAATTCAGATCTTTATGGTAAAAACAACCGACAGTGATATCAGCCTGCTTCAGTGCCAGGTTATAATATCCGCCCCAGCCGAATTCATCAAAAGCCGGATAGGTGGCGTCGGCAAAATATCCGTTTCTCGTATACATGAGAGCCTGAAGACCACCGATGCCAATGGGAATATCCATCTTAATGGAATAGGAATCTGTATTGGAAATGGAATCCGCCGGATCCAAAGCAACCCGGCTGTAATATCCGCTGCTTGTAAAAACAGGTTCGCCCTGGTCATCAGTTTCATATTCATAGCCAAAATTATCGGGCAGTCTTCCATGAAGATTAGTGAACTTAAAATAACGGGAGATTCCCCAGGTCAGGTTCTGTCGGCCCATCCGAAAATACACCAGATCACCGAAATCGAAATCGGCAAAGAATTCGACCACTTTTGGCTCAAAAGCGGGAAAGGCAACATTATAAGATTGGAGAAACCGGAAATTCTCATTTATTGAAGCATCCAGTGTCATCTTTGATGAGAGAAGCATCAGGGCCGAATCGGTAAAAAGTGATTCTTCCTCAGCCAGAACCGACTCATCATCTCCCGATTCATCATCAGTCAGTTCCCAACCGGGAGAATATCCTAGAGTCACATCAAAACTTGCCCCGAAAGTAAACTTTTCTTTTTTTATCAGATCCAGTCCCGTCTCGGGAATATCGCTTTCCTCCTCAGGACTATCTTTATCACTGTTTGCCTGACCATCTGAACCGGAATCCCCTACAGACTCAGTATCCTCGGCATTCTCAAAAAGAGAGTCGATATCCAGTTCGGTTTCCTGTGCCGTCAGTGCTGTTGAAATTGTAAAAAACAGCAAGAGCCATAAAGAATTATGCTTCATCATTGAGCGCTTCTCTCCAGAAAGTTTTTAGTGAATACATTGCCGGGAATATCTCTAAAAGAGGTCTTTTTAATGGATATGACTGTTTTTTCACTGACAAATTTGCCATCGATCACAGCACCTTCCAGGGCATCAAAATAGTAAATTAATGCGGGGATATACCGAATTCCCACCTTTTGATAGGAGGGTATAGCCGTTGTTCTCAGCAGCTGATTGGATAGACTGTAATCCTCGGTTTTACGCACCAGATTATCATCGCTGATCCATATTTTCATTATAGGATAGGTCACCTCATCGTTATTGGCCTCCAGTTCGAGCAGCCAGCAGTCATAGTTTCCCAGTTTAACCCGCTCACCACTACGGACAATATAATCATCGGCCAGAGTGGATCGGGTAAAATCGGAGTTTCTCGCATTGGAGTTCTGGAAGCGGTCCTTGGAACTGGAGTAGTTGAAACGCCTTCCTTCGGGATCGTAGAACCACAGAGTGTCTTCCAGTTTCAGATACCCCTGCCCTCTGTTGATATCCGGCTCGAGGATAATGATAACATACTGTTCAATTTTATCACGCCTGAAAATAGCGGCTACAGTGGTGTCCCGCCCCTCTCCCGGTTTATCGTGAACGATGGTGTACTCAGCGGAAAAATCACTCTCGGTATAACTGGCCAGAGCATCGGCCTTTAGAAGTAATTCGTGAAAATCGACTGCGTAAAGAGTCGATAGAAGGGTTATGAATATTGTTAATATTAAGCTTTTTTTCAATAAATCAGTCTCCTAATGCTTTTGTCAGTTCCAGCCTGGAAGCCCTGAACGAGGGGATCAGCAGTGCGGGAAAAATAATGATTATGAGCAATCCAATATTGGATAATATATCTGAAATAGTAAAAAGAGGTAAGAGCCGGCCCTTAGTCATAAAGATTTCAAATCCCGGAATAAAAGAAAAGGAAAAAAGTGAGATAATCCACAAAACAAGTAAAGACAGGAGAGCCCCGATCACCAGTGAAACGGCAAAAACCAGGAGAGCTTCGCCGAGAAGAATACCGAGGATATCCCCCCTCTGAAATCCCATTGACCGCATGGTTCCGATCTCTGCTGTTCTCTCGTGAATAATCAGTCTATAGGTGACAGAGACACTGACCAGAACAATAAGTGAAATCATAATGTAGAGGAAATAGGAAACAAGGTTCATAGCTGTCAGCAGCTCCGAGACCTGGGAGACAAAAATCTCCAGAGTCATTACAAAATGGCGAATACCTTCCCAGTGCATTCCCTGTTCAAAGGTATATTCCTCTTTTCTGGTAATAAAGGAAGACATGGGCAGTTTTTTTTCCAGTTCACTGTGCAATTGAAAGGATAGTTCGGATGCATCTACAGCATTGTTAAAATACAGCCCAAGGGAAAAGTAATCCTCTTCCTCAAAGGCCAGCAGGTTATTCAGTTCCCTTCTGTCGACATAGCACTTGTAATAACCAAATATGCTCTCATCTCGGAAAATCCCTTTTATTACAAATGTCCCCGTGTTGTTCTGACCTGTTTTCGTTCTCACTTTCAGAACAACATCATCACCGACTCGAGCCCCGAGCTGCTCGGCCACAGGTTCAGAAATAATGATCCCCTTGCCGTCTGAGAGGTTTGCAGAGCCCCCCTCACTATAATCCAGCTTGGCAAAATCATCGGCTTCAACATCCCAGTCGACTCCGTAGACATTTTTCTGGCGGGAAGAGTTTCCGGCAAAGTAGAGTATGCCATCAGCGAAAAAGAGGGTCCTCTTCACCATCCTGTCAGGCTGAACGTCCAGCTTTCTGACGGCATCCATCACCGCCTGATCATCGCGGATAAGACCCAGGTGGCCGTACTGTTTGTGGAAACCCAGAACAAATAACTGACCGCCATAATGCTGCTGAGCCGCCCGGTATACATTGTCGTACATACCGGCAGCCAGAGATGTCATAGTCGTGATAATGGCAAAACCGAAACTGACGGCAAGAATGAGAAAAATATACCGCCTGTAGTGTCCGGAAAAATATCGGACGGCCAGTTTGACTCTATTAACTGTTTTCAAAATCTACCCCCTGGCCACAGCTGTAACAGGCTCAATTTTCATGGCCAGAGAAACGGGAAACAGGGTGGAGAGGAATCCCAGCAGAACCGAAGTGATCATACTGATAAAAGCCATAAGCGGCAGAAAGGTTACACGAACAGTAGACATTCCCAGAAGAGAGACGATCAGACTATTGTTTATTGTAAGACCAGCTCTATTGATCACCCTGATCAGAAGGAAACTGAGAGCCAGGGCAAGCAGGGAAGCGATGAGGGAGAGAATGATATTTTCCAGATAAAAGAGTCCGCCGATATATCCCTTTGACGCTCCGATAGCCCGTAGTGTACCGATCTCCCCTGTCCGTTCAAAAACAGAGATGACCAGAAGATTCACAATGGCTATGATTCCGGCGATGAGGACCAGCAGAAAGCCTCCGTTATAGAGGATCTGAAGCAGGTAGACCATCATGGCTGACAAGCCGGCGGCCTTTCTCCAGCTGATGACCTCGGCGTTAATATCATTTTCATCAAAGAAACTGTTTAATTTCTCTAAAACAGAACGGGGATTCACTCGCTCTTTCAGATCGATAAGAATAAAATTCCACCCCCCCCCCACAAGGTCTCCTTCAGGAGCAACCACATCCTGTGACAGGAGATCCATAACAGATTCAGCAGATATTCCATCGGATTCTCCGCTTTCCACATCACTTTCGCCGAAAAGATCATCTACGGACCCGGAAAAGAGGTCATCAACAGCCCCGGAATCCTTTTTTGAGGCTAGAGTAATAGAATTGAGCGCTCTGAGAGTCTGTACATCGACGAGCATTATCTGATCCATAGAGGAATTGCTGTTTGTGTAGGAAAAAATCCCTTTTAAAGGAACTTCACGAATTTTAAATCCCTTATTACCGAACATGGTTAAGAGAATCGGGTCACCGGGAACAGGTCTTAGTCCTGTCTCCCTTTCAATCTGATTGGCCCGGTATTCAGTCATAAGAATACCCTCTTCACCAGTGGTAAACAGATCTCCTTCGAGCAACTTTAAATTTGAAAAAAAACGAAAGTATTCATCCCCCTCTATTCCGAACAGGGGAACCTTATATCTTTTATTGTGGATATCCATTAAGGCGGCGCCGGAAACCTGAGAAACTGTAGCTTCCACCTGATCCAGCCCCTCCAGTTCAGCCAGGAGAGAATCGTAATTCTGAATAACCGGTATGGCGAAATATTCCCCGACAAAGGGGGTATTGGCACCGAATAGACCAAAATCTACAGGGGATGTACTTTTTAGGACCAGATCTCCTGTGAAGTTTTCCACAAATGTTTTTCTCATTCCCTGGTTCATCTGCATCAGAGTGGAATTCCCTATAAAAAACAGAGTTATAATAACAAAAAAGAGAAGTACAATAATGAGTGATCTTTTTTTATGGCGGACCAGATTCCTCAAAGCCAGATAAACAATCAAGATTTTTCCTCGGACACAACAAAGCCATCATGAAGATAGATCACATGATCCGCCATATTTTTAATGGTTTCATCATGAGTGGAAAAGATAAAAGTCGTCTTCTGTTCTTTATTAATAGTCTTCATAAGATTGAGGATCTTTTCTCCCGTTTTAGAATCGAGATTGGCAGTCGGTTCATCGGCTATGACTATTTCCGGCTTTGTCACCAGTGCCCTGGCGATGGCGACCCGCTGCCTCTGGCCTCCCGACAGTTCGGAGGGTTTGTGTTTTTTCCATGGTGAAAGACCGACTTCATCGAGGAGAAAATCTATCCACTCAATGCGTTCTTTTTTTGCAGGGTATTTCTTGCCGATCAGTAGAGGAATCTCTATGTTTTCATAGACATTTAGAATAGGCAGCAGATTAAAGGACTGAAATATAAATCCCAGATAGTGATGCCGGAGAACCGTCCTCTCTTTATCAGAGAGATGGGAGACCGGTTTATCTTCAATAAAGACTTCCCCCGATGTAGGCTGATCGACCAGGCCGATCATATTCATGATAGTTGTTTTCCCTGCACCGGAAGGCCCGGCTACGGCGACAAAATCCCCTTTATCGAGAGAGAGATTCACTCCATTCAGGGCATTTACAATGACGTTGCCCATTGGATAGGATTTTTTAATATCTGTCAGTTTGATTATTTCCATTATGAGTTAATATAGTATGAATTTTATATAAAAACAATGTGGGTATTTAGAGAAAACAGATAGTCATAATTCTAACCACTGTCTGAACCTTGATTTGCCTGATTATCGTGATTTTCATGATTAAGATGGAATACCAGCTATAATTGACTGCCCTGAGATATTAAGTCCCGGGCCACCTGAATCCTCTAAATAGAGATCTAAAGGAATTTTGTAGACATATTTAACATATCACATTAAAATTGTCTAGACATGAAATATATCAAAAGAAATATTGAAAAAAAACTGTCTGAGTACTTATCGCTTTTCCCAGTAGTTGCTATCACAGGTCCGCGACAATCGGGAAAATCAACCCTGATCAAACAGACTCTAGGAGAAGAATATACATATGTTACATTGGATGACTACCGTGTAATAGATCAGTTGAATGATGATCCTGAGAGATTTTTTTCAATTCATACTGAAAAAGTCATCTTTGATGAAGTGCAAAAATATCCTAAAATATTTGATTACATAAAGAGAAAAGTCGATGAAGGCAGAGACCTTTATGGCAGATATGTATTAACAGGTTCCAGTCAGTTTACATTACAACAGAATATATCGGAGTCTCTTGCCGGACGTATCGGCTTATTGCAGTTGCTGCCTTTTGATTTTCTGGAGACTCCAGACGAATACCATTCTATTGTCAATGGATCTTTTCCGGAGCAGGTTCTAAGGAATTATTCTCATAATGAGGACTGGTATGCTTCATACATGGAAACATATATCCAGAAAGATGTCAGAATGGTGGCTAATATAGGAGATCTCCATGATTTTACCCGTTTCATTAAACTTCTTGCTGCAAATGTTACCAGTCAGTTTAATGCGTCATATTATTCAAAAATATTAGGAGTAAGTGTCCCCACAATTAAAAGATGGATTTCAGTACTTGAAATATCATATATAATTTATTTGTTAAAACCTTATTCCAGTAATCTGGGTAAGCGAATATACAAATCGCCTAAAATATATTTCTATGATACAGGATTAGCATCTTTTTTAAATGGAGCTATGGGGTCAAAATGGGAAGTAGGACCTTTAGCCGGAGCTGTTTTCGAAAATTATATAGTTTCCGAATGTATTAAAAACTCTCTTCATAAAGGTCTGCGCATAGAGTATTATTATTTTCGTGAGCATAATGGTGATGAAATTGATTTAATCTCTGAATATAGGGGAGAAAAAGTATATTTGGAAATAAAACATTCCATGACTTTTCGCCCGAATATGGTTAAACATCTGAAGAAGTACATGGACGAAAGGACTCTATCAAGCCTAATTTATCAAGGTGAGTCTCTTGATTATTCTAAAGATATCAATGTTGTAAATTATAAAGAGTTTTTAAGGAGAAGCTATTAGCACATGAATCCTAACAGCAATATACGACTTATTTCCGGGACATCGAATCTGGCACTATCCAGAGGAATTGCCGATTATCTGCAGTTACCTCTTTACGAACTGGATGTTATCCGCTTTTCCAATGACAATCTGAAAGTCCGCATTAACGAAAGCGTTCGGGGTGATGATGTTTTTCTCATTCAGACATCACAGCCGCCTGTTAACGATTTAATCATGGAAACATTACAGGCCATTGATGCCTTAAAACACGCTTCCGCCGGAAGAATCACTGTTGTTCTGCCCTATTTCCCCTATGTGAGAAGCGATAAGAAAGATGAACCGCGAATATCCATTGCCGCCAGACTGATGGCCGACCTGCTTCAGACGGCGGGCGCTCACAGGATTCTGACTATGAATCTGCACTCTCCCCAGATTCAGGGTTTCTTTTCTATCCCTGCCGATCAGATTTTTGCCGATAAAATTGCCGTTGAATATTTCAAAAAGAGAGACCTGTCTAAAACTGTTGTTGTGTCCCCCGATGCCGGGAGTGCCAAGAGAGCCGCCTCTTTTGCTGCAAAGCTGAATCTTCCCCTGGCCATTTTGGATAAACGACGGATTAATGATGATGATGACGCCAGAATCCACCATGTTATCGGTGAAGTTCAGGGTAAAGATGCTCTGGTTTTTGATGATGAGATATCGACAGCCGGTTCGATGATAGAAACGGAAAAAGCTCTCCGGGAAATGGGTGCCAGCAGCATTAGGGCCTTTGCTGTTCATGGCGTGTTGGCAGGCCCCGCTGTGGAACGCCTCAGTCAGTCATCTATCGATGAGGTCGTGACTACCAACACGATTTCAATCGGAGAGGAAAAGAAGTGGGATAAGTTGACGATCCTCGATGTGGCACCTCTTTTTGGGGAGGCTGTTTCACATATTCACAATGGGGAGAGTTTGAGTTCTTTGTTTGCGGGTTAAATAGGATTGATAATCAGTATTTCAATATGGTTGATTTTTTTACAAAATCGAATTTATCCAAACAATATTTGTAGATATGGTCATATACATTGAGTATCTGATTAATCGAACCAAAAATTAAATTAAGGCTTTCAACAACTTCTGATTTATTAAAAGAATATTCATGGGCAATCTCATTTCTGTCTTTTCTCAAGCTCATCCATTCAATTCTATCAACCAGGTTTAATTCTTCGAGTCTATTCAATTTATCAATATAAGATTTATTCTTTACAGTCTCCCCGAGAAGTTCCAAAAGTGATGGAAAGATCTTTTCTCCCATAGAATCCTGGAGCTTCGAAAATCTGTAAACCAGCTGATCGATAAAACTCAAATCTTCTATGGAAAGAGATTCGTATTGTTTGATATTTAGTGGGAAAATTCCTTTTAATCTATCTGAAGCAATTAAAAGTTTCTGTCTATGCTGATTGCATTCATATAGCTTTTCAATAAAAGTTTCCTTGTTTTTGATCACAATTCGACTCCATATTTTAAGGCTTCCCGCTCTATCAGCCTGTTTTTATCTCTCCTGATAATAACATCAACTTTCTGTTCTCCTATGGAAAGATCCAGTTTTACCAGAAATTCTATCTTTTTTCTATTCATGTCATCGGAATTATTATCAGGACATATATAAAGATCTATATCTCCGCCTTTTTTGCTGTCATCGACTCTGCTGCCGAAAAGATATATCTTGCCGGTTCCAAAAACCTGTGTAAATGAGTTTTTTATAGACTCGCTCTCTTGTAGTGTCAACCTCATGCTACTGTCCTGCCATTATAAAAATATAACAGTCGTATAATCATTATGCAACAGAAATTGTTATAGTTTTATTGGCGCCGGTAATATGCAGTTCAATTGCAGGTTATCTTAAAGTTAAATGAAGATCCATCCTCGGAATGTGTCAACACAGTTGAAAAGTGGGAGAGGCTGTTTCGCATATTCATAATGGGGAGAGTTTGAGTTCCCTATTTGCGGATAAATAGCTAAGTACGGGACGGTCGGGACCGTCCCGTAAGAGCTATTTCTTTATTTCCCTAAGGATCAGTTCCACAGCCTGTTTTGCTTCCAGCTCAACTGTTTTAATAATAATATCAGGATTCTCCGGGGCTTCGTAAGGTGAGCTGATTCCCGTGAAGTTCTGAATATCCCCGGCATAAGCTTTCTTGTATAAACCTTTAGGATCCCGGTTGCTGCAGACTTCAATCGGTGTATCGACAAATATTTCCATAAAACGCTCATCACCGATAATCTCTCTGGCATCTTTTCTGTCCTCTCTGAAAGGAGAAATGAAAGAAGTTATGACATGCATTCCCGCATCATTCATCAGTTTAGCCACTTCGGCAATTCGCCTGATGTTCTCTTTTCTATCTTCAGCGGAGAATCCCAGATCACGGTTTAGTCCATGACGAACATTATCACCATCAAGAACATAACAGGGTCGACCAGTTGAAAAGAATTCCTTTTCGAGTTCAAAAGCGATGGTACTTTTCCCCGAACCACTCAGTCCGGTCATCCAGAATGTTTTCGGTTTCTGTCCCAGAAGATTACAGCGGTCAATGTGGCTCACATCTCCTGCCTGAGGAAAAATATTCTGAGATTTATGGCTGTCTAAGCCTACCATATCCGCTTTGATTTCATTTTTTTTGGAGCGATTGATGATCATACCCGCTCCGACTGTAACATTGCTTATGGGATCGATGATGATAAAACCACCAGTTCCCCTGTTTCTGCTGTATTCATCGTGTGGAATGGCATTGAACAGATGCATGGAGACTCGACCGATCTCATTGAGATTCAGGATGTCCGAATCCTCTCTATGAAGAGAATCGGGATTCACTTTATATACAACATCGGTAAACCTGGCTCTTTCATATCTGGTTCCGTGTTTAATCTGATACAATTTATCCGATGACATGGGATTGTCATTCATCCAGACAATCATGCTCTCTATCTCTTTTTCTACATAGGGTACATTTTTTGCATGAACAATCATGTCTCCCCGGCTGATATCGATTTCATCTTCCAGAGTGATGGTAACAGACATTCCGAGAAAGGCCTCTTCAAGCTCCCCATCCATGGTGACTATACTCTTTACCTTACTGGTCTTCCTGGAAGGAACAACCATTATCTCGTCTCCGGGACGAACAGCCCCTGAAGCGACCATTCCGCAGAATCCCCTGAAGTCGAGGTTGGGCCGGTTTACATACTGAACGGGGAATCGGAAGTCCACCATGTTTTTTCCCGCTCCCGTATAAACAGTCTCGAGGTGATTCATTAAAGTGGTTCCCTGATACCATTTCATATTTTCCGACGCATTTACAACATTGTCCCCTTCCAGGGCACTCATGGGAATAAATGTGATATCGTTCATATCCAGTTTGGCGGCAAACTCCAGGTAGGTCTCTTTAATTTCGTTGAACCGCTCTTCAGACCAGTCGACCAAGTCCATTTTATTAATCGCGATTACTATATGAGGAATGCTCAAAAGAGCGGAAATAAAACTGTGTCTCTTACTCTGAGTCAGAACTCCGTTTCTGGCATCGACGAGGATAATGGCAAGGTCTGCTGTTGATGCTCCGGTAGCCATGTTTCTAGTATACTGCACATGTCCTGGTGTATCGGCGATAATAAATCTTCTTTTGGGGGTGGAGAAGTAGCGATAAGCTACATCGATAGTAATCCCCTGCTCTCTTTCGGCTTTCAATCCATCAGTTAACAGGGCATAATCGACAACTTCCCGTCCCAGTTTTTTGGAATCTTTACCAACAGCTTCCAGATGATCATCATAGATATTCTTGGAATCGTGGAGAAGTCTTCCAATCAGTGTGGACTTTCCATCATCAACTCTTCCCGCTGTAGTAAAGCGGAGTAAGTCGGCTGATTTATTCTGTTCCAATAGTTCATTTATATCTTTTGCTTCGTTCATTTCAGTTTATTCCTTACACATAAAAAACCATTATCATTTTTCAAAGATGGTTTGTTATAGACCAGTGGTTTATTATCATCAGTTACATCACAATCCGCTCCGAGAACTACAGCATGTGCTGCTGCGGTATCCCACTCCCAGGTAGGTCCGGCTCTAAAATAGAGATCGGCGGTTCCCTCGGCCACAAGGCAGAATTTCAGGCTGCTTCCCATGCTGACAGTATCAGTTACACCATACTTTTTGAGTACAACGTCCTCTTCCGGCTTGGCATGGGATTTACTTCGAACAGCAACAACAGTTTCCCGATTCAAAGATCCGCTGAAAGGGAGCAATACTGGAGATTTCCCCGGTTCAACTTTACAAGTCTGTTCAAGGGTTCCACCGCAATAGAGCCAGTTTCTAGCTGGAGCAAGAACGACACCCCAAATGGGAATTCCTTTTTCAACAAGTGCAATATTAACAGTAAAATCCTGTTCTCTTTTAATAAATTCCTTAGTCCCGTCGAGAGGATCGACAAGCCAGAACATGTCCCAGTCTTTTCGATCTTCATAGGGGATTTCATTATTGTCCTCTTCGGAAATAAC
>JAEINM010000085.1 GCA_016342385.1 Spirochaetaceae bacterium
TTACGAGGTAATACTCGTCAATCCCAATCCGGCAACTGTTATGACCACTCCGGGTACGGCAGATAAAATCTATATAGAACCTTTGACTGTGGAATATTTGGAAAAGATTATTTCAGTGGAAAAACCCGATTCCATCTTATCGACAATGGGGGGGCAGACAGCCTTAAATCTTACACTGGATCTTGATAAAGCAGGAGTTCTGAAAAGGCATAATGTACAGATTCTAGGAGCTAATATTGAAGCCATCAATCTTGCAGAAGATAGGGGGCTCTTTAAAAAAGTTGTTGAAAAACTCGGATTGGAATCTGCCAAATCCACTATAACCGGTTCAATTGAGGACGCTTTGAAAATGGGTAAGACTTATGGTTATCCTCTTGTAGTCAGGCCAAGTTTCACTCTGGGGGGTATGGGCGGAGCTATAGCTGAATCGGAAGAGGAATTGATTTCCGTTTTTGAGAAGGTTTTAATTGAAAGCCCCGTTGGAGAAGCTCTTGTTGAAGAGTGTTTAATCGGATGGAAAGAGTTTGAGATGGAGGTTATGAGAGATAAGGCTGATAATGCTATTATTGTCTGTTCCATAGAAAATATTGATCCTATGGGTGTGCATACAGGAGACAGTATAACTATTGCTCCTATTCAGACCCTTTCCGATTCTGAGTATCAGAAGATGAGAACCAGCTCAATTGATATTCTACGGGCTGTGGGAGTCGATTGCGGAGGGGCCAATGTGCAATTCGCCGTTGATCCTGAAACAGGTCGCCAGATAGTTATTGAGATGAATCCCCGGGTTTCCAGATCATCGGCACTGGCAAGTAAAGCAACGGGCTTTCCTATAGCTTCCTGTAGTGCTCTCCTTGCTGTCGGTTATACTCTCGATGAGATTGTCAATGAGATTACCGGTAAATCAGTCTCCTGTTTTGAACCTGCTCTGGATTACTGCGCTGTCAAAGTTCCCCGTTTTGAAACGGAAAAATTCCCTTTGAGCGGAACAGCTCTAGGAACTCAGATGAGATCTGTGGGAGAGGCTCTTGCTCTGGGCAGAACCGCAATCGAAGCTTTAAATAAAGCAATCTGTGCTGCGGAAATTGGCTTTGAAGGAATTGAGGAATTGGACTCAGCAGGTGATGAAGAGCTCAATACTCTATTGACTACTGCCAATCCATTTAGAATCCTCGCAATTTATACCATTTTAAAAAAAGAGGGAATCCAGTCTATGGATAAGCTCAATAAAATGACAGGTTTTGATAAATGGTTTCTCTATATTATGGCTCAACAAGTAGAATTTGAGGAGAATCTAATCGGTAAATCCCTTAAGGATCTTGACTCTGATCTTCTTCTGGAAGCAAAGAGAACCGGTCTGACAGATAAAAGAATCGGAAAACTTATAGGAGTAACAGCGCGAGAGATTGCGAAGAAAAGAGATGAATTCTCTCTCTTCCCCTCTTATCATTTTGTCGACACGTGTGCCGGAGAGTTTACGGCTGAAACACCTTATTTCTATTCCACATGGGGCGAAATAGATGAAGGCGAACGCTACAAAGAAAAAAATGTTGTCATAATATCAAGTGGTCCAAATAGGATTGGACAGGGGCTTGAGTTTGATACCTGCTGTACTCTGGCTTCCCAAGCCTGGCGGAAGCGAGGTTATAAGACCATTATGATCAACTCAAATCCGGAAACTGTATCAACAGACTACAATGTCTCTGACCGATTATATTTGGAACCGCTTCACAGTGAATATGTCACTGCTGTTATCAACAAGGAAAAAGCTGAGAAAGTCGTTGTTCAGCTCGGAGGTCAGACTCCACTCAATATGGCTGGTGATCTTCTTGAAACAGGAGTGAAACTTGCCGGCACATCTTTAAATAGTATAAACACCGCGGAAGACCGAAAACTCTTTGGGAAGATGCTGAATGAACTCGGTTTAAAACAACCGGTTAATAAAACAGCTATAACGGAAGAGGAAGTTCTCAGTTTTGCTCATGACATTGGTTATCCGGTTCTGCTTCGCCCCTCATTTGTTCTCGGGGGAAAGAGTATGTTCATTGCCTATAATGATGAGGAATTACACACTTATCTCAAGAAAGCTGTAAGAGTTTCTAATGAAAGTCCATTACTGGTAGATCAGTTTCTGGAAGATGCTTTTGAGTATGATCTCGATGCGGTCGCTGATGGGAAGAATATATTTATAGGGGGAATTCTGCAGCATATTGAAGCGGCAGGTATTCACAGTGGGGATTCCGCCTGTGTTATTCCTCCTTATAAGTCGACAAAAAAGATATTGGATGAAATGGAGCAGGCCGCCTGGAGTATTAGTAGAGAACTCGATGTTCAGGGATTTCTGAATATCCAGTTTGCTGTCAAAAATGAAGAACTATATATCATCGAAGTTAATCCTCGAGCCTCCAGAACAGTTCCTTTCCTCTCAAAAGTTACCGGTGTCGATCTTGTTGATGCGGCTGTTAAAGTCTGGGATGGAGAAGATCTGTTTGTTCAGAAACTAGTGGACATTGATGGTATCGGCAGAGGAGAATGTATTACCGGCTGGGCTGTAAAAGAAGCGGTTTTTTCTTTCGATCGATTTCTGGGACAGGATCCGATTCTCGGACCTGAAATGAAATCTACTGGAGAAGCTGCCGGAACAGGAGATACATTCGGGGAAGCCTTTGCCAAAGCTCAAATTGCTGTAAACTCTCCTCTCCCTTCAAAAGGGCGGGCTTATGTTTCAGTAAACAAAAGAGATCGAGAAACTATATTGCCAGTTGTAAAACAATTTGTCGAAATGGGATTTGATATTGCCGCGACAAGAGGAACAGCAGATTTTCTTTTTAAAAATGGTATTTTTGCTGAAGTGATATTGAAGCTTCACGAAGGGCATCCGAATGTTGTTGATCACATGGCTGCCGGTAGGATTGGTCTGTTAATCAATACACCAATGGGCCAGTATTCTATACACGAAGATACATATATCAGAGCTGAAGCTGTCAGAAGAAAAATCCCCTACACAACAACAACCAGTGCAGCTCAAGCTGCTGTTAAGGGAATTGAATGGATTAAGAAAGAAGAGATTTCGGTTAAACCTCTACCGGATTTCCAAAGATAATATGTCGCGACGGGTCGTTAATATGTAGGGACGGGTCGCGACCCGTCCCTACTAGTTATCTTCTTCCAATACAAAATTATTGTAATAGTAATTCATACTGTCTATGAGAGCTTCCCATGAGGCTTCAACGATATTCTCTGATACTCCCACTGTATCCCAGGAGTGTTGGTGATCAGAAGAGGTTATAAATACTCGTGTTTTGGCATGGGCCGCCTCTTCGGGATTTAAAATTCTAACTTTATAGTCAATCAGATGCATTTTAGACAAAAAAGGATGGGTCTGGATCAATGCATCCCTAATAGCTTCATCAAGAGTTTCTACAGGACCTTCTCCTACTGCAGCACCCATGTGATCAATCCCCTTAACTTTTAGAAAAATTCGACCTACAGTTTTTGATTTGGCCCCTTTTGTTTTAAATGATTCCAGGTGATAATTGCTCAGGTCAAAGATGGATGCAAACCTATCGAGTGATTTCCTGATTATCAGATCAAAGGATGCTTCTGCTGCTTCATATTCATAACCTTCAAGCTCTTTTTCCTTAAGGCTTTCAAACAATGAGGAAACCACTTCTGACTGTTTATCGAAGTCTCCGTATTTGGCAAGCTTTCTGACTATTGTCGATTTTCCGGCAAGTCCGGAGATTAATATTTTGCGTTTATTTCCGACCAATTTACCATCGATATGCTCCATCAGTTCAGGAGCTTTTGCTATTACATCAGCGTGTTGTCCAGCTTTATGGCTGAAAGCTGTTTCCCCGACATAAGGTTGACTCTTATCGGGAATGACATTAGCTTTTTCAGCGACATAACGGGATAGAGTCGTCAGGCCGCTCAAACCATCATTCATATTGGTATAAATCCCCATTTTTAAAGCGAGGTTCGGGACAATAATACAGAGATTCGCATTCCCGCATCGCTCTCCCCATCCATTTATCGTTCCTTGAATATGCGATGCTCCAGCTGTAACAGACATAATGGAGTTGGCAACAGCATTTCCTGTATCGTTGTGGAAGTGAACACCAATGGGAGCAAGATCCTTCTGCGGGAGAGAATTAATAATCTCAAGGACCTCCATAGGAAGAGTCCCTCCGTTTGTATCGCATAAGACGAGAGAATGCGCGCCAGCCTCAGTCCCAGTCTGCAGCACTTTCAGGGCGTATTCAGAATCACCTTTGTAACCGTCAAAAAAGTGTTCAAGGTCAAAAATTACTTCCCGACCCTCTTTTTTTAATAAATGAATGGAATCATAAATCATTTCAAGATTCTCTTCGAAAGTCGTATTGATCACTTTTTCCACATGTTCTTTCCATGATTTCCCTACAACGACAACGGCGGGAGTCTCCGCCTGAAGCATGGCTGTTATATAGGGATCTGATTCAGCTTTATTCCCCGACTTTCTGGTTGATCCAAAAGCAGTTATTTTAGAATGCTTATAGTTCTCTTTTTGAGCCAGTCGAAAAAAGGAAGCCTCTTTTTCTGAAGAGAGCGGGAATCCCCCCTCTATATAGTCAACTCCGGCTTCATCAAGTTTCGCAGCGATATCTAATTTATCCTTCAGAGTCAGATTAATACCGGTTCCCTGAGTCCCATCTCTTAAAGTTGTGTCAAAAATTGTTACTTTATCAAAGTTCTTCATAAAAAATCCTTACTCATTATTGCTTTGAGCATATAATAGAAATAAAATTAGAAACATGGATAATTTAACGAATTTTGATAAACTTATAATAAATTTGTCCTCAAATGAGAAAAAAGAACTGCTTGAGAAAATGGAGATGACTTTCGAATTATCTCAGGATCCCCTTGTTGAACAGGAGGAGATAATTGAAAGTGATTTTAAAAATTTTCAGGCTGATTACGAGTCTCTCAATGTTATCCGGAAAATACTCATTTTTATTCAGTCTCTTGTTAAGCAGAAAGATATTCCCTCACTTTTAAAAGAACACAAAGTTCTGATTCTACGGAAAAAGTATTTTAAAAATAGTGATCTCGCGGATTTTAAAAACGGTCTTTTGAAACAGAGCTTTTATGATGAAATTGTAAAATTGAAAGATCCCTGCCGATTTTTCAGAAATTACCTTCAGAAGATTTTCTCTTTTGATAACAAACAGGATTTTTATGCTTTTATCGGAGGGATTGTTCTACCTGATCTGCAACGGAAGCTAATGATTAAAACTAATCCCTGGGAGATAGAAAAGAAGGATTTGGACCAGAAGGTCGGAAGTATTAAGAGTGAAATAGATAGTTTTCTCGATTTAGAGATGGATTCTGTTTCAGATCTCGATAAAACCATAATGAATGAGGCCTGCCAAAGCCTCTATAGTCTTTATCTACTCAGCACCTTTGAGCTCAGTTCCATTACCGGATCTTTTGATCGCGTCACCACTGAATCAAGAAAGTTTTGCCTGATTAACGATGTACAGGATTCCCTTCTGGAATTATCAGGGATACTTCAGTCTCTCAATAAACCCCCGACAATACGTGCTATGGAAGCTCTTTTTCTCTATTCTATTGAAAGTGATGCTTTAAAAGAAGAATTAAATAAGAAGATGACAGTTTCCGATACTTTTCTTTCGACTATTAGAGATTTCAATAAAAAAGTCCCTCTGGAAAATCTTGTAAAAGTATTATCTGGCGATTTAACTAAGAACAGTCGCAAACCTCCGGTTGTCGAAGACTGGTTTCGTATTTACAGGAAATTCTGGTCCAGTAGAGTCAATGTAAAATATGCCTATTATGTAAATGAGAGAAAAAAGAATGAATCGGAGAAATACATCAGTTCCCTGCTTGGAATCAGATATATCAAACCGATTGAAAAATATTCTCGGGATTATTATTTTGATGGCAGTCCGGCAAAATTTGAAAAATCTATTGCTTTTTTACGGACTCTCGCTGTGGATATACTTCCCAATAAAATCAACCCGATCTTGAATATCATCGATATAGAAGGCGAATTCTATAAAAAAGACAATAAATCTGAATTTAAAAAGGTTCTCACTTACTTTGATATTTTAAATAAAAAGATTTCCCATATAAACCACATGATTACCAGCGATAAGGTTCTGGGAGAAAAAATCAGTGAAACAGTAGAAAAAAATGAAGAAGAAAAATGTCAAGAAATTATCATTGCCATTGAAAGGATTGATCTTGAAATTGATACAATGATAAGTCTTTTTCTTGATCATATTAAGATACTTAACAAAATAATGCATGGTATTGTCATTGGAGATGGCGGAACATACGATACTCTGTCAAATATTTCCTCAATTGGGGGAAAAGAAAATACAGAATTAAGAGAGACCCTCAAATTGACCTCTCTTATGATCAGTAAAATAGAAAAATACATTATAGAGATGAAAATGCTCGAAGAAAAAAAATTGTAAATCTTCCCTTAATTGACTAATAATCTCTTTTACTGTTATAAATTACCTAATTAAGCATTTATTGCAGGAGTACATATGTTAGAAATTAAAGAGCAATGGAAAAAACTTATAGCTGATTCCTTAAAAATTCTGGCAGAGAAAGGATCAATCAATCTTGATAATCCTGAAGAGAGAATCATCATCGAAACTCCACCGAAGCCGGAGATGGGTGATCTTGCCTTTCCCATGTTTCCCTTTGCCAGAGATTTTAGAAAAGCTCCCCCTGCAATAGCTGCAGAGCTTGTGACAATTCTGGGGAGTGATATTCCCGGTACTGTAAAAACCGCTGGTCCCTATCTCAATATCTATATAAGCAGAAAGTCTGTTTTTAAGGATATTCTGAAAATAGTTGATGATCAGGCTGATGAATACGGAAAAACCGATTCCCTGAAAAATGAAAAAGTAATGGTGGAATTTTCCAGCCCCAACACAAATAAACCTCTTCATCTGGGGCACTTGAGAAATGATATTCTCGGTGAAAGTACATCCAGGATACTGGAAGCTGCCGGGGCAGAAGTGAAAAAAGTTAATCTCATTAATAATCGCGGTGTTCATATCTGCAGATCCATGCTGGCCTACAGCAAATTCGGAAATGATGAGACTCCCGAATCAACTGGAATTAAAGGGGATCATTTCGTCGGGAATTATTATGTCAAATATAACAACTGGGCAAAAGAAGATCCGACAGCTGATGATCAGGCTCAGGAAATGCTGAAGAAATGGGAAGCCGGAGATTCCGAAACTCGTGAATTGTGGGAGAGGATGAATAAGTGGACTCTTGATGGTATACAAGAGACTTATAGAAGTACTGATATATCATTTGATACATATTATTATGAGAGTGAGACTTATCTTTCTGGTAAAGATGTTGTTCTGAAGGGGTTGGAAGATAAGGTCTTTTACAAAGATGAAGATGGTAGTATCCGATTGGATATGAGTGATATCGGATTGGATACGAAAGTACTCCTTCGTTCTGATGGTACTTCCGTGTATGTCACTCAGGATCTCGGTACCGCCATAGCAAGACATAAGGATTTTCCTTTTGATCGTCTTGTCTATGTTGTGGGGAATGAGCAGGAATATCATTTTAAGGTTTTATTCCATGCCTTTAAAAGACTGGGTTATGAATGGGCGGATCAGCTTCATCATCTCTCCTATGGTATGGTAAATCTGCCGGAAGGTAAAATGAAATCCCGTGAGGGAACCGTTGTCGATGCTGACGATCTGGTAGAACAGTTGGAAAACCTGGTTCTGGGAGAAATTAAAAATAAAGGAAGAGAAGATGAACTTGATGATGTTCAGAGTACGGCTCATGCTATAGCATTGGGAGCTCTAAATTACTATCTGCTTCATATTTCTCCCTATAAAGACATGATTTTTAATCCGAAAGAATCACTTTCATTCAATGGGAATACAGGTCCATACATGCAGTATATGGGTGCTCGAATCAGCAGTATGTTGAGAAAATATAATGGATCTGATTATTCAGACGGGCAATTTAAACCGGAACTACTCGATTCAGACGAAGCATGGGAGCTGATTAAGCTTGTTGCGAAATTTCCCTCTGTCGTCAATCAGGCGGCAGATGAACTGAACCCTTCAGTCGTTGCCGCTTTTGTTTATGACCTGTCCAGGAATTTCAGTAAATTCTATCATGAAAATCAGATTCTCAATAATGAGGATATGAATTTGACTGTGACCCGAATTGAATTGGCAAAAGCCGTTCTTCAGGTATTAAAGAATGCCTTCAGGCTGATTAATATACGATTTTTAGAAAAAATGTAGAAATAATACTTTCCTATGGCTGGATTAAATTGCTGTATTTTATTAGGATTTCGTAGCCCGTAGTAAGGACGAAGATTTTTATGTTTTTTTCACCAAACCCGAGCTGATATATCTAATGAGATAAATCAGTTTGTCTGTTTATTTAGAAAAGCATAATTTCTTGAGATCTGTTTACTGCCGGAAAAAATATTTTTTAGAGAGGTTGGTGAATGTACGCTCTTGTTGAGATTAAAGGAAAGCAGTACAAAGCTGTTAAGGGATCTGTTCTTAAAGTGGATAGATTCGATGCTGCAGCAGGTGACTCGCTGGAGTTTGACAAAGTAATGCTTGTTTCTGATGAAAAAGAAACAAAAGTGGGTGCTCCCTATGTCGCTGGTGCAAAAGTTACTGCAAAAATCGGTGACACTATCAAAGATAAAAAAGTGATCGTTTTCAAAAAGAAAAGAAGAAAAGGTTACAAAAAGACTCAGGGACACAGACAGCAGTACACAATGCTTACAGTCGAGGACATTAAACTGTAATATGATTTCTGCAGCTGCAGTTATTGATGACAGCTTATGTCTGGTTGAACTGGATGTAAACGGCCATGCTGATTTTGCTGAACGCGGTAGTGATATTGTCTGTTCGGCAGTGTCTGTGCTGGTCAGGACGGCAGGTCGGATAGTTCTCTCACAATTGTTAAATGGTTGTGAATATGAATCTGACGGAAAGGGATCTTTTCAGTTAAAGCTGGTAAAGATTCCAGATGGGAAGCAGGAGTGGATGAGAGGTATAACAGAGTTTCTGTTAAATGGTCTATCTGATCTCGAAAAAGATTATCCTGCTTTTGTAAAATTAGAAATTACTATAAATGAGGAATAAATCATGGCTCATAAAAAGGGTGGCGGTAGCTCAAAAAACGGAAGAGATTCCGAATCAAAAAGACTAGGTGTTAAGCGTTTCGGCGGACAGTATGTAAAAGCTGGTGAAATTCTTGTCAGACAGAAAGGAACAAAATTTCATGCCGGAGACAATGTAGGTCTGGGAAGAGATTTTACATTGTTTGCCAAAGTAACGGGAAATGTTCTTTTTCACTTCAAAAAAGGTAAAAAGAGAGTTTCTGTTACAGAAGCTGTTAAATAAAAAAGGTCGGTTGTGCAGGGATTTATAGATGAAACTCGTCTGGAACTTTTTTCCGGAAATGGTGGACCTGGTTGTGTGTCTTTTCGAAGAGAAAAGTATGTTGCAAAAGGTGGACCTGATGGAGGAGATGGCGGTCGAGGTGGTAATGTCGTTTTTGAGGTTAAGAAGAATTTAAAAACATTCAGCCATTTAAATGCAAAGCACTCATTTCATGCAAAAAACGGACAGCAGGGAATGGGAAAAAAAATGCATGGAAAAGATGGTGAAGATGTAACCATTCTTGTTCCTCCTGGAACAATTATCCGGGACTTCGAAAGCAATGACATTATCAGAGATTTTTCAGGTAATGTGGAAGGTGAAACATGGACTTTTCTCAAAGGTGGGAAAGGTGGTTTGGGAAACTGGCATTACAGATCATCAAAAAAGCAGGTCCCCCGTTATGCACAACCGGGTATTCCCGGTCAGTATGCGGAAATCCTTCTGGAACTGAATATGATTGCAGATGTTGGATTTGTCGGATTTCCCAACGCGGGAAAATCCAGCTTATTATCGGCTCTTACAAACGCCGATCCTAAAGTAGGAGCTTATCCCTTTACAACAAAAATACCCAATCTCGGTATGATGAGAATTGCAGACAATGATGTTGTCCTTGCTGATATCCCCGGTATTATTGAGGGAGCATCTCATGGAGCCGGTCTTGGCCTTCGTTTTCTGAAACATATTGCCAGAACTGCCGGTTTAGCTTTTATGGTCGATCTCAGCGACTCGGGATTTCTAGATGCCTTTGAACATTTAAAAGATGAATTGGAAGATTTTGAAGCTTCCCTTTTAAAAAAACAAAGAATTTTAATTGCTACTAAAACTGATCTTGAAGGGACTGAAGAAGCTTTAGCTCAATTGCGGGAAAAGTATCCTGAAGAGAATATAGTCGCCATTTCAGTTTTCGCCAGAACCGGTCTGGATGAATTAAAGCAGAATCTTTTGAATATGGCTCATTAATATGAAAATAGCGCTTTTGGGCGGAACCTTTAATCCCATACATAACGGTCATATGTCTTTGGCTAGTGAAGTCAAAAATAAATTCCATTATGATTTAATTCTCTTTATACCATCCTATATTCCCGCTCATAAAAATGTATCAGCTGTAATCTCTGCAGAGGAAAGACTGCATATGTTAAAACTGGCAATTGACAATATTGAATGGGCTGATTATTCCGATTGTGAAATACAGAGAAAAGGAATCTCCTATACGATAGAGACTTTGAAGTATATTGAAGAAAGGTTCAGTCTTTCAGAACTCCCCGGCCTCATTATTGGTGATGATCTTGCCAGGGGCTTTAACTCATGGAGAAATCCTGAAAAAATAATATCTATGACCAATATTATAATAGCTCACAGATTATATACAGAGGAATTGGATCTACCATTTGCTCATAAATATATTGATAATGATATATTTAGTCTTTCATCATCAGAAATAAGAGAAATGATTCATTCGGGTAAAGATATATCCGAGGTTGTTCCAGCTCAAGTTGCTGATTATATAAGGGAACGAGAATTTTACAAAAATGAAACTGGATGTAATTAGATCTTATCTCAAAATCAATTTATCACCAGAACGATATACCCATTGCATTGGTGTGGAGAAGACTGCACGAAAGTTGGCAAGGATATTTAATATTTCCGAATATTACTGTTCTATGGCCGGTCTTGCACATGATATCTGTCGTGAAATGCCTCATTCTCAGATCCTCAGTTATACGGGTAAAATACACATAAATCCTGTACTTCTTCATGGAGAGGCCGGAGCCAGAAAACTGAAAGAGGAATTCTTTATCGAGGATCTGCCAATTCTCAATGCAGTACGCTATCATACTTCAGGTTCCCCTTATCTGGATAAGGTCGGAAAAATCATTTATGCCGCAGATCTTATGGAAGAAGGGAGAACTCATTTAAGCACAGCAGAGAGGGAAAGATTGTTCCTTTTAGATTTAGATGATATGGTTTTGGATATAGCTGAGCAGAACCGTGATTTTTTAATTTCCCGGAATATTCAGATAGAA
>JAEINM010000086.1 GCA_016342385.1 Spirochaetaceae bacterium
ATTTCAGTCCCCCCTCTTTCATAGCTGCAAAAATACGTTTCATCAGATCGGGGTCTTCCGAAGGAGAAAAGATCTCCACCAGATGAAGGTCTTTACCATCAACAGCGACACCGACAAAATACTGAAAGGGATCACGATCCTTACTGGTCCAGAGAACACCATAAACTATCCTGTCTCCAAAAGGGGCTTCAATGGCTTCTCCCTTCTTATAGAATTCCTTCAGGTGATAGAGCAGTGCTTTTTTCCAGAAATCACCATCACCTACTGGATCATTTTCCACCGTGGATACACGGATTATGGCACCATTCCAGCTTTCCGAAAGGTAAGCCTCTTCTTTATCAAAAACAGCAAAATCCTCCCCCGGGTCAAGTTCAACAGAAACACTCAGGGCATTAGATGAAAAATACAGAGGAGAGAGCCTCTTCATCCATAAAAAGGGGATATCCTGTTTGCTCAGATATTCGGGATTTAGACGGGGTTCCAGAGTTATGGCAATACGGGAATAGGAAATATAACTCTCCAGGCTTTGAAGGAGCAGCATTGCCGATTCAATCTCCTCGGTCAGGCGGCCAATCTCCTTTAATATCAGAACCTGATCACTTGTATCGGGAGTTCGGGCCAGAAGCTCATAGAGCCTGTTCCGAGAAGTCCGGGAGATCTCCAGACGACTGAAAAGGTCATTGTAGGCTTCCGTGACATCGGCGGTTTCAATCGACTGGTACCGCACTTTTCCCTGCTCCAGAATCCAGGCAAAAGTCTGATCAAAAGTATCGGCCGGTATGCGGATCACCATTGATGCGGCATTCATCGATTCCACATATCCACCGACAAGATCTGCGTACTGCTCTATTTCTCGTTTGGACGTATTGATATCCTCAACTATAAGATCCGCACTGCCGGAGTACAACCTCTTGCGATCCTTCTCTATTTCATCCGGTGACTCCTGATTCTGCTGAATATCACTTTCAACAATCTCCAGAGCAGTGCTCCAGTCATCTTTCGCCATGGGCATGCTTCCTGAAAGACGACTTTGCTCCGCTTCACCATAGATTTCAGATTTATCCATAGATGGAAAGTCTGCACTCTCATATCCCTGAGAACAGGAGATCTGGAACAGGAAAAGAGGAATTATCATCAGGGGAGCGTGTATTAGCTGAAGTCCTTTTATTCTCATGTTTTTTACCAACCTTATCTTTGTATTATACAGAATATCCCGGGAAAAGTGGAAAGGAATCCTCTCTTTATATACCAAGATCTCTTTAATCGTGATAAAAATGAAGCAGAAGAGTTAAAAACTATTATGAAAAGGTGCTTTAGCGGGATCTGTATCAGGAAGGCCACTATTCTCTGAATTCGACCGAGCAAATCGCTCCGTTATCACTTGACATGGTGAAAAAACCATCCAATTGCTCTGCAAGGATTTTAACCAGCTGAATACCAAAACCTGAAGTTCTATTCATATCAAAAGTCTCAGGAGTTCCATCTCCATAATCCTGTATCGTCAGAGAAATTTTCCCATTAGAATTAATCAGATGAATATCTATTCTTCCTTTATCTTCTTTTAATCCGTATTTTAAAGCATTCGTTAAAAGTTCATTCATAATTAATCCGAGAGGAAATAACCTCCGGGAATCGAGTTTAAACTCGGCTATATGACGATCTATAATGATATTTTTATTAGGTGAAAAAAGTTCCTTTATCGATGAGATCAGGCTTTCGAAATAATCTTTCACTGAAAGCTCTTTATAGTCATCTGTAACGAGGAGTTTTTCATAAATCACATATATACTCTCAACACTGCTGATAGCTGTGTTGATAGCTTGTTTTACATCTTTTTTATCAGAGGCATTAGCCTGTAGAGAGAGGAGACTTTTAACTGTATTAAAATTATTCTTAATCCTGTGGTGAACTTCCCTTAGGAGAACCTCTTTTTCCTGTAACTGCAACTTCAGCTTACTCTCAGCTTCTCTTCTCTTTTGCAATAAAAAATTACCCTTAATAGCGTTGCTTATCTGTGCTCGAAGAGTCTCATAGAGAAAGTAATCTTTATCTTTTATTTCAAAAAAAGCATAACCAAAATGCTCTCTACCAATAAAAAGAGGTTCTACCAGCATAGAGATACTATTGGAATAGGAAAGGAAACCCCGGGGAAACAACTGTTCTAATTTAAATCTTTTATCCTTTTCAGAGATTTCTATAAGCTTGTTGTTTTCAAAACCCATAAAAAATGAGGCATGTGTCGGTATCGGAATCGTGTCATCATATAAAAAAAGGTAAAAATTATTTATTCCAAAGCTTTCAAGTTCCTCTTTCAGGATATGAATTAATTCATCAATTTCTCCGGGAATGAATATATTCTGTCCCAGTTCTCTCAGCTGATAAATTCTGGACTCCATTTTAATCTGTTCCAGTTTTGCCTGGCGCTTTAACATTTTTTCAGTTGCCGATAAAGCGCTCTGTATTAAATATCTGGCCCTATTTCTCTGCTTCAATCCGATAAAAGGGATAATATTTTCATGAATGATTTTAAAAATAGAATACCAGGTAAGAACATCATCCTCCCGGATAAACTCATCCTGAACCATGTGTACCACGAATCCAATAAATGAATGACTCTCTGCACTTATTATATTCTCATAATAGAGATCAATGAGATGACCCATAGTGGAATTGAAATTTTCAAGTTTGAATTCTGTGGCGAAATGTGATAATTCCGCTAGAATTTTGTTTTCAGAAAAGGGCTGAGGTAACTCTTTCTCCTGTGCAATATCTAATTTTTCATCAAAGAGGAAATTATAGACTGGGGAACAACCACAGGACTCTCTAATGACTAACTCTGAGGATAAAATCCGATTTGATACCTTTTCTCCCTGCAGAAGAGCTGAAATCATTTTTGCGCCTTCATACCCCTGCCTGTATAGAGGCTGATGAACCGTTGTCAGCAAAGGGGTTACGATTTGGGATTCTTCCTGATTATCAAAACCCGTAACAATTAGATCTTCTGGGACTGATATATTTTTCACTTTAAGTGCCTGTAAGGCCCCTATAGCCATATTGTCGTTGGCACAGACAATGGCATCGACTTGAACATCACTGTATTTATTTTCAGAGAGAGAAACACCTCTCTTAGTTAACGATTCAATAGTTCCTATACTGATCTTATCCTCATGGGAATACATTTTCGAGGAATCCAGTTGGGATTTACTGAATAAAGACTCAATGGCATTCACTCCCGAAATAGGACGAAAGTCTCCCTCCAGAATAAGCTCTTTATCAATGGGAATATTGTACGTTTTTAAAACATCACAAAAAATATCAAATCGGATATTGGCATCAGCATTATTGACTGGCCCTTTGATAAAAGCAATTTTTCTGCACTTATGATCTTCAATAAGATGAGCTAGTAATTCCCTAAATCCCTTTTCATTATCAATGAGAGCACTGGGGATTCCCGGCAGATCCACTGCGATGCTAACCATGGGAATGGCCAGAAACCGACTGTAAAAATCCTTAAATTCCTCTTGAGAAATAAAATTGATCAAAGATCCCGACAACAAAATAAGACCATCCAGATTCTTTTCACTGGCTAATTGAAATATCCTGGTCCGCTCCTTTTCATAACTGTATGGAGAATTCAGGGCCGCCCCGGCAAAACAGAGAGTATTAATATCTTTTTCTTTTAATCCGTCAGTTATTCCGTCGATTAATTCCCGCTGATATCGAAATTCAATCTGTTCAGTTATTATTCCGACAATTTTTCGCTTAGTGATATTATCCTCCTATCAGAAGCTCCATGACCCTATGAGCAAATTTAAGGATAGGGATGTCTTTATTTCCTGTCAATCAAAATCATAATTTAACGTGACAAATATGTAATGAATATCTCTCATCGGAAATGCGTCTAAATGACCCCGAAATTCTTCATCAGAAAAATACCCAGACCGATTGTAAAAATTGAACCAAGAGTTGTAATGAGTATGATTCCCGCTGCCAGATCGCTGTCACTGCCCATAGATTTAGCCATAACATAACTGGACACAGCGGAAGGGGAGGCAAGCATAATAAAAATGACCCCGAGAGACTCCTCTCTGAAACCGGCAGCTATCAGTATGAATACAACGATTACAGGATAGATTATCAGCTTGATAATAGAAGAGGAGAGCGCCAGAAAAAGTCCCTTTTTAAAGGTGGAAAAGCTCAGAGATCCTCCCACCCCCAGGAGAGCCAGAGGGAGTGTCATTTTCGAGAGATATTCTAAAAATGTATTGGATATATTCCCTGTATTTATAGAAAAGATAGAAAAAGGCAGAGCAACCAGGACAGCGATGATAAGCGGATTGGTAGCAATGGCTCTGAAAATTGTCCGGGCGGCTCCGGCATTGCCTTTCTTCAAGGGAACGACCATGGCCAGTACACCATAAATATTATACATGGGAAATATGAATACCAGAGCCATGGCGGTTCGCGCCGCCCCTGTTTCACCAAAAACATTAGTGATAATAGCCAGGCCCACTATGGCAATGTTGCTCCTGAAGGCCCCCTGAACAAAAGCCCCCCGCTGCGCACCATCTTGAATAAAAAAACCGGATAGGAACAATATGAGAAGAAAACTACCCGTAACAATCAGGAAAATAAACAGAATCTCTTTCCCGTCAAAAACCTGTCTGAAATCGGCACGGCTGATTTTCTGAAAGATTAACGCGGGAAGAGCGACTTTAAAAACAAGTCTTGTGGACTTGGAAATAAACTGATCATCGAGAACACTGATCTTCTTTAATACAACCCCGGTCACAATGAGCAGAAAAACCGGCATTACGGCATTGAGTGCAAATAGAACATTATTCATAGAATATGATTCTACTTTTTATAGGTCAAAAAGTTCAACAGGATTGGATGATGGCAATTATCTTAGATATTTGTATAAAAACAATAAAATCAGTGACCGTATTTTCTTCTCAGCTTCTCAAAATTCTTACCGAATATTTCATCTACTTTATCACCGAGGTAATCACTGACTTCGGCTATATAAAAATCGTGTATGACAAAACCCTCAATAGATTTAATAAGACCCTTATTTCTGGTCCACACAGCCTGACAGGGTTCAAGGCCGCCTAAACTGCCGGTAATACAAACAGTGGAATCTATTACCAGATCGAGAGACCGTCCGACAACAGTAATATCCTCAAGGTTATCAATGCTGTGATAATACACTTCGCCGAAATTGGGCGTCCCTTCACCATAGAGAAGAGTATGAATCTTCACACCCCGTTTCTCGGCTTTTTTAAAAGCTTTTTCCAAATATTCAAGTTCCTGATCCCAAATCCCGACAAAGATCATTTCCCTGGCTTCTCCAATAAGCTGTTCAGCCATTTCCAGTGCTTCAGTCGGCCCGGACAAGTTCCAGACAGGATCAAAATCAGCTGTAAATTTAATGGAATCGAGCTGCTGCTTCAACTCAGCTGTCAGTTTGGAATTATTCCTCTCCAGCCTGGAGACGAGTTCCTCGGGAGATATAGGAGAGAACAGTTCCGGATTTGTACCTTTAGATGTCACATATCCCTTTTTTATCAGCCTTCTGGTAATATCATAGACACGGGAATGGGGTACTCCCGAATTCTTGGAAACATTATAAGCACTCATGGGGTGCTCATTTATCAGGGACATGTACACTTTTCCCTCATATTCTGTAAACCCCAGATCTTTTAAATTAGAAAGAATTGATTCTAATGTCTTATCACTCATCTTTATCCAGCCTGTAGGGAAGAACATCTTCCAGTTTTATCATTTCATCGGTCAGTTGACGTATTTTCTTTCTCAGTACAAAGATACAGCTTGTAATTACAGCTCTTCCCCGGACAATATCTTCAGCAAAGGCATGACAAGAAGGAGCACCACAGGATCCGCAGTCTATCCCGGGCAGACTTTTCTCAATCAGTTCCAGTCGTTGCAGCATCTGCATAGCCTTTTCGTAATTGTCATCGAGTTTCATAAAATTACACGAGGGAAGCTCTTCTGTCCACCTAATATCATTCAGAGTGCCGCAATCCCCGCAAACCTCACTACCGGTCTCATCCCATCGGTCTTGTATAATGGATTTTGCCACATAAGGATTCACCAGAGTCATTGGACCTCCGACACACCCTCCGGGGCAGGCCATTAGTTCAATAAAACGAAACTGATCTATTTTACCATTTTCCAGCTCTTCAAGCAAAGATATAATATTGGAAATTCCATCAACTGAAATAACCCCATCGGAAGCAAGAGCTCTTGCCTCTCCATCGATCCTTCCCCAACCGACACCGACACCTGATGCGACCGCCAGTTTTTCAGTTTCCATATCTGACTTAATCAGCCGTTGCAAGAGGACCTGAATATCTTTTATTCCGATAACACCATCAACCTGAGATTCTTCAAAATGATGAGGATTTCTGATTTCTGAAAACTTCGCGGCACAAGGTGAGATAAAAAAGACACCGACCTTCCCCTTATCATCTCCCGCTCTTTTCCTGGCAATTCTCGCCGCCAATTCCATCGGGGAGATAAAAGGAATAATCTGATCGATTAAAGAGGGAAACCGAACCTGCACCAGTCGGACGACAGCAGGGCATGAAGAAGAAATAAAGGGACCGTCTTTCTCATTCATTTCTAGAAATTCATTCGTCCTCTTTGTAATAATCTCTGCCGCTGAAGCCACCTCGAAAACATCATCAAAACCGAGATGTTTTAATCCGGTCAATATCCTGTCTGTACTGACATGACTATCTGCTATGCCATAAAGAGATGGTGCGGGAATCGCTATTTTATAATCGTAGCTGTCGGTTATAGAAATAGGATCGGATATAGCAATTTTGGCATTTGACTGACAGACTCGAATACATTCTCCACAGTCAAGACAACGATCCGAGATTATTAGAGCCTTTCCATTCTGTACCCTGATCGCTTCGGTCGGGCATCTTTTTATACAGTTTGTACAGCCAATACATTTTTCCTTAATGAGCTGCACCGATTGTTCATACATAATAATACCTAATTTAATTTTACAAGAATGGTAACTGTTGTACCTTCTCCTACCCTACTTTCTATATTCAAATCATCTGAATTTTTTTGAATATTGGGCAAACCCATCCCGGCCCCAAATCCCAATTCACGAGCTTTATCGGAAGCCGTTGAAAAACCGGCTTCCATAGCTTTACCGATATCGGGGATTCCCGGACCATTATCTTTAAGAATTATTCGAATATCTTCCGGATTAATGTAGACATCAACAACTCCACCACCGGCATGAATAACCATATTAATTTCAGCTTCATACATGACAATAGCCGTTTTACGAACAATCAGAGCATGTAAACCAAGTTGATTCAATTTCTTTTATCATACTCGATGCACTGCCGGCAAGAGAGTAATCTTCACCACAGACATCAAAGTGAAATTCCATAATATTTAACCTTCCTGAATTAGGACTACAAGATACTACACAATATATTATTGAGCAATCAAATATATTTTTAAAGGTGGAGGGGGGGGTAAAGACAAGGCATGCCTTGTCTCAACAACCAATAAGAGGTAAAGACAAGGCATGCCTTGTCTCAACAACCAATAAGAGGTAAAGATAAAGAATGCCTTGTCTCAACAACCAATAAGAGGTAAAGATAAAGAATACCTTGTCTCAACAACCAATAAGGCGTAAAGATAAAGAATACCTTGTCTCAACAACTTATAAATATTACCAATCCGGTCTTTTGAAATATTGACCTATTTTTACCGATATCCCATAATATCACTAATCTTAAAGAGGTTTATAATCGTATTTGCTACACAAAAAGGCTAATGTTTCTATTGATAGAAAGTTTTTTATGCATTTTTTTGGTATATCGTTTATTTTTAGGACCCACTTTAAGAAAATTAACCCAATTATACAGGATTGTTTATGAATTATTTCAATACGCTTTCTTTAAGAGACAAAATTAAACAGCTCGGTACTTGCCGATTCATGAGCAGAGATGAATTTAATGGTGTAGCGAAACTCAAAGGGAAAAAGATAGTAATAATCGGTTGTGGAGCCCAGGGTTTGCACCAGGGTCTTAACATGAGAGACAGTGGACTCGATATTTCCTATGCCTTAAGAGAAGGGGCAATTAAGGAAAAAAGACAGTCCTGGAAAAATGCCTCTGAAAACGGATTTAAGGTCGGGACATACGACCAGGTTATAAAGGATGCTGATCTTGTCCTTAACCTGACACCGGATAAACAGCACACCGCAGTTGTGAAAGCTGTAATGCCTTTAATGAAAAAGGGATCATCTCTGGCTTATTCACATGGATTTAACATTGTTGAAGAAGGCATGCAGATCCGTAAAGATATCACAGTTATAATGGTTGCTCCAAAATCTCCCGGATCGGAAGTACGGGAAGAATATAAAAGGGGATTCGGCGTACCCACACTAATCGCCGTCCATCCGGAAAACGATCCCAATGGCGATGGACTGGAAATAGCCAAAGCCTATGCTTCGGGAACAGGTGGAGACAGAGCTGGTGTTCTCCATTCATCTTTTACGGCAGAAGTCAAATCAGACCTTATGGGTGAGCAGACCATTCTCTGTGGAATGCTCCAGGCGGGATCTCTCCTCTGTTTCGACAAAATGGTTGAAAAGGGAATTGAGAAGGGATATGCATCCAAATTGATTCAGTATGGATGGGAAACAATTACCGAAGCTCTCAAGCACGGTGGTATCACGAATATGATGAACAGGCTTTCCAATCCATCAAAAATAAGAGCCTATGAATTATCGGAAGAATTAAAAGACATATTGAAACCCCTCTACTATGAGCATATGGACAATATTATCAGCGGAAAATTCTCATCTGTTATGATGGAAGACTGGGCGGCTGATGATAAAGATCTTCTCGGATGGAGAGAAGAAACAGGACAGACCGCTTTTGAAAAGCAGGAAGCTGGTACTATGGAAATCAGTGAACAGGAATTTTTTGATCACGGAACTCTAATGGTCGCCATGATCAAATCGGGAGTTGAACTGGCTTTTGAAGCTATGACTGATTCGGGTATAAAAGAAGAGTCGGCCTATTACGAGTCTCTCCATGAAGTTCCACTTATCGCCAATCTGATCAGCCGTAAAAAACTCTACGAAATGAACAAAGTCATTTCCGATACGGCAGAGTACGGCTGTTACCTCTTTGCCAACCAGGCTGTTCCTATGCTGGATGATTTTATGAAAAGTGTTAATACAGATATCATCGGAAAACCATTTTCTCCCGGCGACAACTCTGTTGATAATGTAGAACTGATAAAAGTGAATGAACAGATACAGAATCACGGCGTCGAGGTAATCGGAAAAAAACTTAGATCCTATATGACTGCTATGAAAGCCATTTTATAGTTTTTTATATATTACCCTTTTTATCACCCCCCTTTTCCACAGGAAGGGGGGATTTTTCATCATCTCCTCTAGATCCCCGCGAAGTTAACTTCACAATTTATTGTAAAATCATTAAGTTAACTTTTCATTTTCATCATAAATTACAAACCGAACTTCACATCCAATAGAATTGATAGTAATATTAGTATAATAAGAAATAGAGTTTTGCGGGTAATCATGGAAAAAAATATCGTTTATTGGAATCCCTGGTGGAATAACAGAGAATACAACTTTCAGATTAAAGATAGGGATTTCTATCCTTTGTTGAACAAATACATTGAAAGAAAAGAGATTATATTTTTTACTGGTGTAAGAAGGTCGGGCAAAACGACTGCTATGTACAAAATAATCCATGCGCTACTGGAGAAAGTACCAGCTGAAAATATCCTATACCTGAGCATGGACGATAATGTCCTTTCATTTTCCACTCTGGAAGAGATTTATAAAACATATAAAGAATTATTTCCCCAGAAAAAAGGGAAAACTTATATATTATTGGATGAGATTCAAAATGTCACAAATTGGGAACTCTGGCTGAAAACTCTTTATGATTCCTTAGAAGATCTTAAAATTATTGTCAGTGGATCCAAATCCTATATACTGAAAAGACAAAGCACTTTATTGACGGGGAGGATTCTCGAGTTTGAAATATATCCCCTGAGTTTTATAGAATATACAAAATTTAAAGGTCTCGATATATCTAATAAACTCAATAAAATCACGAATGAAAATAGAATACCGGCTCTTTTAAAAGATTATATGCAGTTTGGCGCATTTCCTGAGATTGTTCTGGAAGAAGATGAGCAGATGAAAATACTGCTCGGTAAGGAGTATTTCAGTAATATCAAGAATAAAGACATCATTACATATTTTAATATTAGAGACGCCAGAAAGTTCGATCGTTTATCACTTTTTCTAATTTCAAATATATCAAAACTCTACAGTTTATCCAAATTGGGGCAACTCGTAAGTTTAAGCCCGAAAATAGTCAATGATTATATAGATTTTGCAGAGATGATGTATCTTTTTTTACCTCTCAATCATTTCGATTATTCCATTAAAGGGCAGATCACAAAACCAAGGAAAATTTACAGTATCGACACTGGCCTTGTTAACTCATCAGCCTTTCAGTTTTCAGAAAATCTCGGCCGGTATCTTGAGAATATAGTCTTT
This sequence comes from Spirochaetaceae bacterium, assembly GCA_016342385.1. Taxonomy (GTDB): domain Bacteria; phylum Spirochaetota; class Spirochaetia; order DSM-2461; family DSM-2461; genus Spirochaeta_F. The sequence continues at coordinate 10,610 of JAEINM010000086.1, forward strand.
CTGGAATTGAAAAGAAATGCAGGACATAATAAAGAACTATATTATTACTCGGGAAAAAAAGAATGTGATTTTGTAATAAAAGAGGATCTGGATGTAGTTGATGTCATACAGGTAACTGTTGAAATCAATGACGATAATGAAAAAAGAGAGATTGACGGGCTTGTGGAGGCTATGGATAAATTCAATTTAGAGCGGGGAACAATATTGACGATGAGGCAGGATGAAACAAGAACAATTCACAACAAAACGATAGAGATTATATCGCTTATAAACTGGCTGGGCAATTAAGATCTCTATTCCTCCCCAAAAACCGAAACTTATAGGAGAATAAAAATAGATTTGACATAGACCCGACTTTTAGGATTACCTTAATATTCAAATATAAAAAAGTGGAAATAAAAAAATAGGAGACTAAAGTGAAAAAATATCTGATTTTACTCATATCAATTCTTATCTTCCCGACGGCATTACTCACAGCCAGAGGAACTGGTGAACAAATTATCCCCAATGATCCCCAGATCATTACAGGAGTTCTGGATAATGGTCTAAGGTATTACATCCGGGAAAATACCTATCCCGAAAACAGAGCCGTTCTGAGACTGGCTGTCAATGCCGGTTCCGTACTGGAAGATGAAGACCAGCAGGGGCTGGCTCACTTTGTGGAACATATGGCCTTTAACGGAACAGAAAAATACTCTAAAAATGATCTGATTTACTATCTGGAATCACTGGGACTGGAATTCGGACCGGATATAAATGCCCATACTTCATTCGATGAAACAGTCTACAAACTGCAGGTCCGCACGGATATTCAGGAACAACTGGAAACAGGACTA
>JAEINM010000087.1 GCA_016342385.1 Spirochaetaceae bacterium
GGATAAATTGTAATTGGAGATTATTATGAATAAAGATGAGATTCTATTAAAAGCTGAATCATACATAAAAGATGAAAAGAATCAATTTTTTAGAGATCAGGTAAAAGATCTTGTAGAAAAGAAAGATTATGAGGAGTTGAATGAACGGTTCTACAAAGAACTTGATTTTGGTACTGGGGGATTGCGTGGGGAAATCGGCGGTGGATTGAATAGAATGAATTCATTCACTGTGGCTAAAGCAACTCAGGGGCTGGCCTCATATATTGTAAAAAATGTAAAAAAGGAAGACCGTATAGCTGTTGTTGCTTATGACAGCAGAAATTTTTCTGATACTTTTTCTGAAGAAGCAGCCCTTGTTCTCGCAGCTAACGGTATTAAAACATATCTATTTACCAGCTTACGACCAACTCCGGTTCTCTCTTTTGCTGTCAGGCAGATGAAAGCTGTTTCGGGAATAATGGTTACTGCCAGTCATAATCCTGCTAAATATAACGGATATAAAGTTTTCTGGAATGATGGAGCCCAGGTAACTCCTCCTCACGATTCAGGTATCATTACTGAAGTTCGTGCCGTTACAGATAAAATAGGAAAAATATCAAAAGAAGATGCCATCGCAGAGGGATTGCTAGTCCTTATTGATAAGGAAGTTGATGAACCCTATGAAAAAATGGTAGTTTCACAAACTCTTCGTCCTGAGCTTGTAAAGGCTAAAGGACGTGAATTAAAGATTGTTTATACACCTCTTCATGGAGCGGGGAATATTCCTGTTAATAATGCTCTTAAGAAAATGGGAATCAGTGTTTTTACTGTTCCTGAACAGGCTGAACCGGATGGGGATTTTCCGACTGTCGCCTTTCCCAATCCGGAAATAACCGAAGCCATGGAATTATCCTTGAAATATGGGAAGAAAGAAAAAGCTGATCTGATTATGGGTACAGATCCCGATTCTGACCGTTTGGGGATTGCAGTTCCCGACAATGGAGAGTTTAAACTGATTTCGGGAAATCAACTGGGAGCACTTCTGGCTGATTATATTTTTCGTACCAGAAAAGAAATAGGGACCCTCCCTTCAAATGGAGCTTTCGTCAATACCATAGTGACTTCAGATCTTCAGATAAAAATTGCCCGTGCATATGGGTTAGCAACTTTTAAAGTATTAACGGGATTTAAATTTATCGGTTTAAAGATTAAAGAGTTTGAAGAGAATCATTCCCATACATACATATTCGGCGGGGAGGAGAGTTATGGTTTTCTTGTGGGAACAGCCGTTCGTGATAAAGATGCTGTTTCTGCGGCAACAATGACTGCGGAAATGGCTCTTTGGAATGTCACTCAGGGAAGATCCGTACTCGATCACCTCAATGAAATATATGAAAAACACGGATATTTTGAAGAAGCTCTCATCTCCAACTACTTTGAAGGTCAACAGGGTGCCGCTATTATGGATAAACTTATGTCAGATTTGAGAAATACTCCTCCGGAAATGTTAGGAGGGTTAAAAATTTCTGAAATTATCGACTATAAGAACAGCACCACAAAATATTGTGATTCCGGTGAAGTTAAAAAAAATATAGAGCTGCCATCTTCCAATGTTCTTCAGTTTATTCTGGAAGAGGGAAGTCTGGTTACTGTGAGACCTTCGGGAACAGAGCCAAAAATCAAATTCTATGCTTCCTGTTGTGAAGCTCCCGGTATGGACCTTGAAAAGGCTAAATTCGGTACAGCTTCTAAAATAAAAGCCATAGAGAAGCAGGTCAATGAATTAGTTGCTTCAGCCGCTGTATAATTTCTGTAGAGACAGGGCATGATTTCTGTAGAGACAGGGCATGATTTCTGTAGAGACAGGGCATGCCCTGTCTCTACAGAGGTTCACCTCTTTTTCTTTTTCTTGAGAGGATTTCAGCGTCTTTAAAAAAATCCCGGATATTTGATTCATCAGTGATGTTTCTATCCATCTGATCCTGCAGCGCATTGAGGTAATTTTCTTCCATGTTATAGAGGTTATCCGCCAGTTCTCCCGACCATATATAGCGTATCAATTCTTTTCTGTCCTGTGGGAAATTGAGAAGTTTTTCGGCTTCGATTATGGATAAGTACCAGCGAATATCATCTATTTCCAAATTGTATTCTTTCATTAGTTCGTTAACTGTCATTTTGTCATAGTATCAGTATTTTTTCTTTTCTGGAAGATTGCTTGATTTTATATTTAAGGCACGGTAAAGTTCTCTTCATATGGAAATAATACATGACTTTTCTTTTTTAAAAGATGAAAAGCCTGACTTCGTTGTTTTTGATCTGGAAACAACAGGACTGAATAATAGAAAAGATCGAATTGTTGAACTAGGTGCTATCCGTTTTTCTGATGGAGAGATTACTGGTCATATGGATTATCTGATAGATCCACAGATTAAGATACCTTCTGTGGTCAGTTCTATTCATGGTATTTTCGATAGAGATGTTCAGGGAAAACCAACGATTGATAGGATCCTTCCCGAATTCCTCACGTTAATACAGGATTCCGTTTTAGTCGCCCATAATGCCAATTTTGATGTGGGCTTCATTAAGAAAGCCCTTGGACGTGCAGATATGGAGATTCCGAAAATCAGGGTATTGGATACAATCAAGTTATCAAAAAAAGCCTGGCCCGGCAGGAAAAGTTATTCTCAGCAGAATCTGGCATCATTTTTATCCATTGATGTAAAGAATGCTCACAGAGCTGAAGATGATTGTCGAGTCTGTCTGGAAATATTAAAAAAAGGGCTGGAAATAATTAAAGCAGGTGAAAAATGAGTAAAATTATAGTGTATACAGATGGCGGTTGTACGGGAAATCCCGGTCCCGGCGGCTGGGCGGCAGTCCTTTTATACAATGAGAATGAAGTGCGCTTATCCGGTGGTGATCATTCCACCACAAATAACAAAATGGAACTGACGGCTGTGATAAAAGCATTGATGCATATTAATGAAAACAGCGATTTGAGAGGTAAACCTGTAGAAATCTTTACCGATTCCCAGTATGTAAAAAATGGACTGACCCAGTGGATACATAACTGGATAAAAAACGGCTGGAAAACCGCGGCAAAAAAGCCGGTTAAAAACCAGGACTACTGGATTGCTCTGAAAAGTGAGGCGGATAAACTTCAGCTGAAATGGAACTGGGTCAAAGGTCATTCGGGAGATGAATACAATGAATTATGTGACTCTCTTGTTGAAGTCGAGAGAATGAAATTTAAATAATATGAAGTAAGGTGGTTATTTACCCTGTGTATGTTTATAGGCAGGAGTAATAATGGCTATATATCCGAACAGAACATCCCAAAAAACAAATTACATTACATATAAAAGGTTAGAGAGAGCTCTAGGCGATTTTTCAGAGATTCCGGGACACCCCATATTGAAGAGAGCACTGGAGATCTGCTCTGCGGGATTACATAATCTACTTCTTTTCGGTCCACCTGATTCCGGAATAGATCAGGTTTTCAGGTCATTGAAGGGAATAGCACGGACTGATAATGAAGTCGGTCAGGTACAACATATTCTGACAGCCGGAGCCTGTCCCTGTGGCAATCTCGGTATAGACTTTAAGATCTGCAGATGCTCTCAATATGATCTTCGACGGTATTGGAAGAGATTCGGAGGAGTTGATCTAGTCAGGTTTGACATGAGAGTGCCCCTAATACCTCCTGAATCACCTCTTCTGCTATTAGTTAAACATGAATCTATGAAGAGTATCAGGAAACGGGTTAATAACGCCATGACCATTCAGAAGACAAGATTTACAGGAAAACCCTACTCCTGTAATGCCCGTATTCCCGCCGGAGTTCTAAAAGACTATTGCAGGTTAGATGATGAGACAAGGGCTCTGTTTACCGAAACAGTTCGTTTATTATCACTGTCCCCGCAAGCCTGTCATTCGATTTTGAAAATAACCCGGACAATTGCCGATTTACATGATTGTTTGAATATCGGAAGAGATCACTTTCTTGAAGCTGTTTATTACAGAAGATATGGTGATCGTGATATTTTCTGGAATGAGATTTAGATTTCATTTATCCAACTTACTTTTACAGAATTTATGACCTATAATTTATAATGACTTTTAATTTGGGAGATGGGTTGATTATAGAAAACATTTCTGGGAAAACTAAGAAATACTCTTTAAAGAATATTATTTTATTATCCAATATTATTATAATATTGATCTCTTCTGGTTCGATTGGTTTGTTTACCTACTATAACAGTAATAAATCTATAGAAGACCTGGGAAGTCAGTTGAGTCGTGAAATATCTCATAGAGTGCAGGATCAGGTTTATACATTACTGGAAACACCTCATCTATTGAATAAATTACATTCTGATGCCTATAAAACAGGTTTTCTCAATCCCGATGATGTTGAATCTCAAGAAAAATACTTTTGGTTCCAAATACAGAATTTCAAGCAGGTAAGCCATACTTTTTTTAGTAATTCATTTGGGGATTTTGTTGGTTCGAGGATATTGGGACCAAATTCATATGGAATCATGCTTGGAAATGAATCTACAGATAACAATACAAACTATCACTACTATTCCACAGACAAAGAAGGGAATCGGGTGAACTTAGAATTAGTTCGACCTAAGAATGATCCCAGGCTCAGACCATGGTTTACAGCAGCAGAAAGAGAAGCTAAAGCCGTATGGAGTCAGGTCTATACTACCATTGATTCTAATTCACTGGGTATTTCTGCGTCTTTGCCCATATACAATTCCGATAGAACCCTGATGGGCGTTGTTGGTTCGAATTATGTTTTCACTGCTCTGAATGAATTTCTGATGAAGATTGAAGCTGGTAAAACGGGAGAAGTTTTTATAATCGAAAAAAACGGGCTCATCATAAGCACATCTACAAATAAACCAAACTACCGAATAACAGATTCAACTAATGAAAGAATTTTCGCGGAAGAACACGAGAGTGATCTGATTAGAAAATCGTTCAGCTACTTTGAAAATAATAATGAAAATATCAATAATTTAGCCTCTGGCGAAACATTAAAAATAGATTTTGATCATAACAAATACTTTTTACAGATCACACCTATTTACGATGAAAAAGGTATCGACTGGTTGATATTCATTATATTACCTTTTACTGATTTTACTGAAAAAATAGATATAAATAATAGAAATTCCATATTGATCATCATTTTATCAATAGTAATTGCATTTGCTGTTGGAATAACTAATGCTAACAGAATTTTATTACCTATTAGAAAACTGAATATGCTTACAAAAGATATAGCTAAGGGGCATTGGGAAAATCAGCTGGAAATTCAAAGAAATGATGAAATTGGAGAATTGGCTTTTTCCTTTAATATCATGGTAGATTTTATTACAAATATTATTGACTCAATGCCTTCAGTACTAATAGGGATAAATAATAAGGGATATATTACTTTATGGAATAATAGTGCTGTTAATCTTACAGGAGTGAAGAGAAACGATGCAATTGAAGCTTCTTTTTTAGATTTTTTCCCACAATTTACTAATGAAATAAACAATGTTATATCAGAGCACAAATTAATGCATTTTCAGTATAAAAACGAGCATATGAAAAAAGATAGGACAAAAAAAATCATTCAGGAGATATCAATTTATCCCATAATCTCTCGTAACTTTGATGGTTTTGTAATTCGGATAGATGATATTACATCTAAATCCAATATACAGGATATTATGATTCAGAACGAGAAAATGCTCTCCCTTGGTGGATTAGCTGCAGGGATGGCTCATGAAATCAACAATCCTCTTGGAGGTATTCTGCAGACTGTTGAAGTAATGTCGAAAAGATTGCAGAACACATCATTAGAATCAAATATCAAAGCTGCAGAAAAAACCGGTTTATCCATGAAAGATTTACAGTCATATATTAGTGAAAGAGATCTTCCAAGGATGTTTAAGTCAATAAATGAATCTGGTAAAAGAGCATCTTCTATTATACAAAATATGCTTAGCTTTGCCCGGGATAATGATAGTGATTTTTCGACACAATCTTTACAGGATATCATTGAAAATTCCTTAAAACTGAGTGAAACAGATTATAATTTAAAAAAACAATATGATTTTAGGAAGATCGAGATAATAAAAGAGTATTCTGAGGATGTTCCATCAATAATTTGCGAAGAGAATAAGATTCAACAGGTAATCATGAACATTTTACGAAATGGTGCTCAGGCAATGCATAGAGCAGAGATCAGAAATCCTCGCTTAATATTAAGGATTAAATATATAGATAATATAGTTTCCCTTGAGATCGAAGATAATGGACCGGGAATGGATAGTGATACACAAAAGAGAATCTTTGAACCCTTTTTTACAACAAAACCAATCGGAGAAGGTACCGGTTTAGGGCTTAGTATATCTTTTTTTATTATAACAAATATCCATAAAGGTGAAATAGTTGTAGAATCTAAGCTTGGAAAAGGAACAAAATTTATAATTCGATTTCCCAAAAAAGAAAATATTCTCAATTAGATTAATACTAATTGCATAAAATGAAGGCTATTATCAGAAGATTGACCGGGAAATCTTAAATCTGGCGACAAGCTCATCATCATCTATTTCTCCGGTTCCTATTAATCACAATGATGTATAGATCCCTTTTTTAGGATAATCGGGAGAATTGGAGAGAGCAAATTCCATTACAAATTTTTACTGATCTTTTTTTACTCTCAGTTTATAAATATCTCTCCAGTTATCATCATTTACTTTCGTTCATAGGCAGGAGATGAGAGAACATTTTATAGATGTCATAGCTTGTTCCCGAGGCCATCTAGGTATTGAAGAGCTTTTTTCCAGCTGGTAGAATCAGGAAAATGGGTAATATAAATAAAATTAAACAAGGATTTTTGTATGAAGATTAATCACCTGGCACTCTGGGTAAAAGATATGGAAGGAATGAAAGATTTTTACATCCAGTATTTTGGTGTAGAAGCAAGTAAGATATACACAAATCAGAAAAAAGGATTTAGCTCATATTTTCTTACATTTGAAGATGGTTTCAGACTGGAGATTATGTCAATTACAGACATAAAGCATCTGAAAAATAAATCTAAAACTATGTATGACGGTTATTCTCATATCTCTTTCTCACTTGGTTCAAAAGAGGAGGTGCTGCAAAAAACAAAAAGCTTTCTCGATGATGGATTTACTATTGTCGATGGACCCCGATTAACAGGAGATGGTTATTTTGAATCAGTCATTCTTGATCCTGAAGATAACAGGATTGAATTAACTATATAGACACTTTGGATATGTTTTCCCTTTTGTGGGCAAAAAAGTAATAGTTTTAAGTTCAAAATTTTGAGCTGATATAGCAATAGAAGTTGCCTTAGAGAAACTTTTATTGACGCTCCTGAAGACTACCAGAGCCCCAGACCTGTATTTATTGTACTTTTACCATCTGGCATAATTATTGCAATGTATAAGTAAATAATTTTAATAAAGTAGGGATATATGAGTAAAAATGTATTAGTTATTGATGATAAACCGGAATCACAGAATGTTGTAAAAAATTATATGAATGAGATAGCTTGTCATTTCTATACAACTGGAGATCTCGTAACGGGTCTGAAACTTTTTAATGAAAATAACATAAATTTAATTATATTCAATCTATTAGCACCGATAGGCAATGGAATAGAATTCCTTCAGCAGATAAAACGGAAAAGACCGGATGCAAGCATTATAGCCATAACCGAAGATGGAAAAACTAAACAGATCTCTTTGAAAAAGGCTTCTCTTGTCGATCGGTTTCTATGCAAGTCTTTTTCAAGATCTGACTTAATAGAAACTTTCAATTCTATCGGATATTTTATTAAAACTGAATTGTAATACTTCAGGAGCTTGTAGTTAAAAGATAAGAGTTTTACTTCTCTCTTTTTTTGATATTCCCCTTATGAATTAGTTCTGATTAAGAATCTTCCCGCTACTTGTTGTACTGATGCTTCCTAAATGTGGTGAACCCCTATAGAGGAGATTTCCACTGGATGAAAGTTTTGCATTAAGTTCTTTCAGAATTGACAATTCGGCATTTCCTGAACTGGATAGTATTACATCAGCTTCTTCTACAATAAAGTCCTTCCCCAGGAAATCACCATTTGAAGAGAGTTTTATTTCTGCTTCAATAGCCGCACCCTCTATCATCAAATTGCCGGAACTTGAACTCACTGCTTTTATTTTTATAGCCTGAGTACTAATGCGCATATCACCGGATGAGCTTATGCGAAGATCCAATTCCCTATTCACTCCGGTAAAATCTATATTACCGGAAGAGGAAATGGAGGCTGAGAGGTATTCCACATCTCCTCCGGCCGTAATGGAACCGCTGGAAGATGTTTTAAATTCAGTTTTTTCGGCTTTAATCTGACCGATTATTTCGGCATTTCCCGATGAGGAGAGTCCCAGGGAGAGAATATCATATCCCTCCATAGCGATCCTTATTTTTATATCTCTTAAGGGCATAGGCAGAAGACTCCACTTTCTTCGGATAATAAGCTCTCCATTTTGTACATAAATTTTTAATCTCTTAATAGCGGATCTCTTTCCAAATGCTTCAATTCTCTGCTGTTCACCCAAATAAATTTCGAGATCGGCTGAAATACTGTTTTTAATGGAGTGGAAGTCGCTCACATTGAATTCTTGACTCTTTGGAGAATCCCGCTGACCTTCAGCAAAAAGACTTCCCCATGACATAAACACAAGAAGCAGTACTAAGATTTTATAGGTTGATTTCATATACTCTCCTGAATTTCCCATATCTGTGAATAATAATATAACAGCAGAGATAGAATAATCTGTTTCTATTTTCTTAATAATCTTTTATACATATTGAAGATTCAGTTTTTTCTCCATATTTTGTTGTAAAGTCATATTAATGTAAGCCCTGATTTTCGATCTGCTGGAAGATGACGTCCTGTTACTGAACTTCAATATATACTCTGTTTTTTCACCTTCACTTTCCCGGCATCCAAGAACTACAGCTGAAACATTTAATAAAACCCCTTTCAGTTTCAACTGAACATCGGGTAAATAGCTGTTTTTAGCTATTGTGAGGTTCTTATCAAAACAGACAGCCATTCCAACTGATGAAATATCGACAATACAGCCATGTTCAATTTTATTCATTATACAGGCATTAAATCTCGTACAACCGGAATTACTCTTTGCTCTGAGATATTTTCTATCATTATTCATTTCATTTGCGGCCATAGTTTTGATAATAATATCTGTACTGAGCTTCATTTCCTGTTTTAGTTGAATAAATCCACAAGGAACCATGATATCCATTAAATATTTCTTTGATAATTTTTCATTATTATGAAATGTCAGTATTCCGAAATTCGCATGTCTGGTCTGTTCATTTTCAGATAGTAATCTGATCCGGCGTTCCCATTCTGATTCTTTTAATCCTTTATCAATATTAATAAAGATCAGAGGTGATTTATAGTTTTCACAAATAGATTCTATTTTATTATGATCATTAATTAAATAAAATTCGTATTCACGATCTATCAACTCCTGGATTAGTTTTTCCCGGATAACATTGTGTGGATAAACAAAAAATACTTTTTTTCCTGAAACTCTTGGAATCATAACTGCCCCTATAATTAATCTGCAAAATACTATCCATTTCATAGAAGTGAATGGATTGATATAGTGAGATTTTATAGAATTTAACATTTTTAAATAGTTTTAAAGATAAATAGTTTAAAATATGATAATGTGATTATTCATGTATGTCAATTTTTTAATTCTTTAGTCATCAATCAAGTTTAAAATTATAGTAAGTTCTGTGAATCATTATTAAGCACATTAGATAAAACCAGCCTTAAGGACTAAAGAAAACAAAATAAATTAAAAAGCAGGGATTCTAATATCTACTAAATACAGACTATAGGAATCAGGATTATAACTAGAAAAGATGTGATTGCCGGACTTTCCGGTAATCACATCTCATAATCAGCTTATATATCAGTTTTCAATTATTTCCAGTTCCAGAACAGGTTTAATAACAGATAAAATGGCTGCCTCAGCTGGTCCTCCCTCATAACTTACAGTGCCATCTATGTCAAACTGGAAGGATAAAGTGCAGTCTCCTGAAATCTCAATAGCTCCAAGTAGGGTTATTTCTCCAAGAGCATTACTGATATCTGAACCCCATACATAGCTGGTTTCATCGAGTTCACAGCTGCCTGTACCCGTATAAATGATCCCTTCATCATCAATAGACCCGTCAACATTTATAATCTGTCCTATAGTCAGGCGGATATAGTTATATGTTCCAGTAAGGAGAGTGACTGATTCTCCAAAATTAACAGCGCCGGTGATATCCATTTCCTCTCCGCTATTCTCCCACAGTGTGAATTTGTCCTCTTCCGAGTTTCCAATTTCCACACTGGAAAAAACAACCTTATATGATGTAATTATGTCCAGTTCTGTTCCTCCGGTAACTGCCCTGTTTGATACATCAGTAATTTCGGCATTGATCCCCACCCTTGCCATTTGAGCTGTCCCACCAGTATCACAGGATGTAACCATTACTATCATCAGACACATCAGACTTATAAGACTCATCATTTTTTTCATATTCTTCCTCCGAATAAATTAGATACATAAATAAACGGATGAGATTAAAATGCATTCGTTTTATTTATTTTTTTTTCAAAAAGAAAACGAAACAAACAATTGAGGTTGTAATAATTGGATACTGTTTCCCTGATAGGTGTTATATATAAAAAGATAACGCACTCCCGGTTTTATATGAAATCTCTCAGTCGGGATAAAATCTATATGAAAATTTACTCCCAGAGACGGCCGGAAGTAGGACAGGGCCTCCAGATCTTTATAACCGAACAAAAAAGAGCCACCAATCTGAGCAGCAAAATGCAGGTGCATAAAGTCCAGAGGCTTTAATATGAATCCGACATTGATCAGAAGGGGAGCCATAAGAACATCTATTTCCATTATTTCGGCATCTTTCGTTTTGAGCATGGTTACAGGTATGGATAAACCAAAATATAAAGGCTCAGTTTTTTCCGGATACACATTAAAATTAATTACTCCGCCAATACCGTTATTCAGAGCTCCGGTAAAATATTTAGAGAGAATGATACTGTAAAATAATCCCGGACCGATTCCGATAGTGACAGGAGGTCTTTTTTCAACATATACGGTTTCCTTCTTTATGATCGTTTCTTGTAAAATCTCATGTTCCGGAAGTTCTCTGTTTATCCAGAGGCTGAAAGATCTGGTAAACGTCTCTATTTGATCAAAGATTGCAGGACCTGTGGAAAATTCCTGCTTTTCTATCTTTAGGGTCCTTCCCGACAGAGTTTCAATCAGATGGTTAAAGAGAATTAGTTTTTCTCCTTCTATT
>JAEINM010000088.1 GCA_016342385.1 Spirochaetaceae bacterium
TTCATATATTCTCTGGTATTATTGCTCCTATGAGTAAATATCCCTTTAATGAAATTGAAAAAAAATGGCAAAAATTCTGGGAAGAAAACGGAACTTTTAAAGTCAAGGAAGATCCTTCATACCCAAAAGAGAAAAGAGCATACGTTTTGGATATGTTCCCCTACCCTTCCGGTGCAGGTCTTCATGTAGGTCATCCTGAAGGATACACAGCAACAGATATCTACTGCCGCTATTTAAGGATGAAAGGACTGAACGTACTTCATCCTATGGGTTTTGATTCTTTCGGACTCCCTGCGGAGAACTATGCTATTAAAACCGGAACTCATCCGAAAATAACCACGGAAAAAAACATAGAGCATTTTAGAAAGCAGATTAAGTCTCTCGGTTTCAGTTACGATTGGGACAGAGAAGTGAGTACTCATTCATCTGAATACTACAGATGGACTCAATGGATTTTTCTTCAGCTATATAAAAAAGGCCTGGCCTATGAAGCGGAAACTCCGATCAACTGGTGTCCCGACTGTCTGACAGGACTCGCCAATGAAGAGGTAAAAGACGGCCGATGTGACCGATGTGGGCATCAGGTTGAAAGAAGAAATACCAGACAGTGGATTCTAAAGATTACAGACTATGCCGACGAACTGCTCGATGGTCTTGAGACTCTTGACTGGAGCGACTCTCTTAAAGCCATGCAGAGAAACTGGATTGGCCGATCTGAAGGGGCGAATGTCAAATTCAAACTGGAGAATTCTGATGATATCATAGAAGTATACACAACGAGACCAGACACTCTTTTCGGTGCAACCTACATGGTTCTGGCACCGGAACACCCTTTCGTTGAAACGATCACAACAAAAGAGCAGAGAAAGGACGTCGATAAATATATAAAAGATGCCAGCATGAAATCCGACCTGGAAAGAACTGAACTGGCAAAAGATAAAAGCGGCGTTTTTACAGGAGCTTTTGCTATTAATCCTGTTAATGGGGAAAAAATTCCCGTATGGATATCAGACTATATTCTCATTTCTTATGGAACAGGAGCCATTATGGCTGTTCCCGCTCACGATCAGAGAGACTGGGAGTTTGCCACAAAATTTGATCTTCCCATAATCGAAGTTCTGAAAGGAGGAGACATTACTGTCGAAGCCTTCACTGGAGACGGTCCTCACATCAATTCCGGATTTCTCGACGGGATGGGTAAGGAAGAATCAATCAGTACAATGATAAGCTGGCTGGAAGAGAAAAATTCCGGCAAAAAAACCGTTAACTACAAATTGAGAGACTGGATATTCGCACGACAGAGATACTGGGGAGAACCAATCCCCCTCATTCACTGTCCAAAATGCGGGATCGTGACTGTTCCCGAAGAGGAACTGCCCGTTACTCTGCCGGAAGTTGATGACTTCAAACCGACAGGTCATGGACAATCTCCTCTGGCCAAAGTTGAGGAATTTGTCAACTGCAAATGTCCGCAATGCGGCACAGAGGCAAAAAGAGAAACTATAACCATGCCTCAATGGGCAGGATCATGCTGGTATTATCTACGATACCTTGATCCTGAAAATGATGAGCGCTTCCTCTCTAAAGAAGCAGAAGACTACTGGATGCCCGTAGACCTCTATGTCGGGGGAACAGAGCATGCGGTTCTGCATCTCTTATATGCCAGATTCTGGCATAAAGTCCTCTACGATCTTGGGCTGGTGAGCCACAAAGAACCTTTCCAGAGGCTGGTCAACCAAGGGATGATTACGGCATACTCCTATCAGAGACCGAATAAATCTCTAGTTCCCACAGATGAAGTCAAAGAATCGGAAGACGGATCATTTGTTGAAATTGTTACAGGAGAAAAGGTTGAGCAAGTCATCGCCAAGATGTCGAAAAGTCTTAAAAATGTTGAGAATCCCGATGACATGATCGCTCAGTTCGGTGCTGATTCATTTCGAATGTACGAAATGTTTATGGGTCCTTTTCAGGTATCCAAACCATGGTCAACAAAAGGTCTTTCTGGGGTTCACCGCTTCCTCAACAGAGTTTGGAACGTAGCAACAAGAGAATTAACCGATGAAAAACCTCCGGCTGAACTGGTTAAAATACTTCATAAAACACTAAAAAAAGTCAGCCTGGATACAGATGCTATGGAGTTCAACACCGCGATTGCACAGATGATGATTTTCATAAATGAAGTCTATAAACACGATAAGTGCTATAGAGAACTCTGGGAACCTTTTGTCCTTGTGATAGCCCCTTATGCACCGCATTTGGGCGAGGAGATGTGGCAGATGCTTGGACACAAGGAAATACTGGCCTTTGAATCCTGGCCCCAGTGGATTGAGGAGCTGACTCTCGATGATGAGAAGGAAGTGGTTATTCAGATTAATGGCAAAGTCCGCAGCAAAATGATTATTGCCGCAGGGACTCCTAAAGAGGAGCTGGAAAAGCGGGCATTTGAAAACGAAAAAATCATCTCTCTCACTGAAGGTAAAAATATCATCAAGACCATCTGCATACCGGATAAACTTGTAAATATCGTAATCAAATAAAAAAGATCTAATGATAGAGGGGCATAGGCCCCTCTGTCTTCCTTCCGTCAATACACAATATATTCATATGCCCCATCAGTCTGAACATCGATTTCAAGAATAAGACCGCTACTGTGAATGAAGCGGTTGTACCCTGTGAAGACTCGGATTTCCGTCTCAGAAGATGCAGAGAGTGAAAAAACATCATCTCCCAATAAATTCTCATTGTCCCAGATCCCTTCGGGGAGATGCAGACTAATAATCCGCTCTCTTAATTCTCTAATATCGTAGACATTAAAATTTCCCGATAATATCTTGCTGATTATAAAATCATGGTCTAAGCCCCAGGGATTCCCACCAATTATTTTAGTCTCTATGACTTCAAATAAACGGGGAATATTGACCCATTCCGGGCTCATATGGCGGCTTATGTTCAGTAATAGTGAACTCTGAAAACCCAAAGACCAGTCAAAAACACAGACTTGATCTCTAATGCTGGTACTGGAATAGATAAAACCAGCAGGTTTTGTCGTAAACAAACTACCGGATTCCTGTTTTATGACAATTCTGATGGTATAAGCCCTTAAAATTCCTTTCTCTACCTGGACATGAATAGACTCAGCATCTTTAGAGATCTCCTCTACTCTGATAAGACCATTTGAATCACAATGTTCAAGGAACCAGATATAATCACGTTTTTCCAGCCTGGTGTTGTTTATCTTTGGCAAAAAAATTTCGATTTCATCCTCAAAATTATAGAACTGACAGCCTGAGAGGAAAAAAATTAGAAAAAAACAAAAAAAATATCTCATTTTTATATATACTGCTGAATTTTTCCTGCTCATTTATAAAAAAAATATTTTTTTACAGTATATAATAAACTTATGACAGAAGAAATTTTTCTCGTAAAACTTGCACGAGGTTTAGATTTTTACAGAACAAATCTCGATACGACAGCATTACCCCGCTTAAAACAGGCGGCATCCGTATTACACAGCTCTTTTAAAAGCATATACCAATATTGCCTGGACAAAAAATTTCTCAATTCAGATCAATATGATTCAGAAACAGCGGTTACTGATATAAAAGCCCCTTCTTCTGAACCATTTATTGAATCTGATAAAAAGCTCGAAATGAGTATCAGGATTGCCGCTTATAGTAAACAGCTGGAATACCTCAATACATCTTTCAGTTTCAATATAGAGAATATTGATCTGGCTACGATAAAAAAACTTTCCGATCTTATTTCATATATTGATTGGGGTTCATTTTCAGAAAACTCTGCCAAACCCATAACCAGAGCCCTGGCAAACATGGTGGGAACAGTCAAAATGGGTTCCGATCAAATGCAGATAAAAGTTATTAAAAACGATATAAAACGACTAAGAGAGGAATCAGTCAATTTTAAAGAAGCCTTACAGGCCATAGCTCTCTACAGGAAAGAAGAATATAAAGGGGAGCTTCGAAAAAGAATATCCTTTGATGGTGTAATCGATTTTAAAGAAGATGTTGATGAGGACATAGAAAAAAACATCCGACATATGATGAGACGTGATATGAAAGATGTCCCCTATTACAGCGCTCTGGTTGCACAATTGATTGAAGATGAGAAAATGGCCCCGGCCAGCTGGGAAAAATTACTAAAAACCATATCTCCCGTAGAAAAGAAAACAGTCAAAACAAAGACTCTCGATAAGAATGAACTTCTAAAAATCTTTCAGGAACTGGGAAAATCATCTCTATTGCTAAATAAAATACTTAAAAAGTTTGATGAAAATACGACTGTCCTCAACCGTAAAAAAAGAGGCTTCTTTGAAAGAATATCCTTTATGCTTTCCGAGGCATTTAATAAAAATAAAAAAATCTTTTATGAGATTGAAGTTTACAATGCAGAGCACACAGTCAAAAAAAGTGTAACCTTAAATTATACGGACTTCTCGGAAGAACTGAAAAAGAATGCTCATAAAATTTATCTCTTATCAACTCCGGAAAATCTAAAAAAACTGGCTGATGCTGATGATGAAGAACTTCTGATAAAAATTAATAACAGTCTCGATGTATTTAAAAGAAGTTTCAGAAAACTTACGGCTTTAGATCTTTACTTCAAAGAAATGGCTCCAAGACATATCAAATCCGAGATTATGGGCATAAAAGTGGAACTTGGCAGTATTAAGCTCTCTTTAGCGAATGTCCATAAGAGACGGAATGATTATCTCTCCCAGAAAGAGGAAATTGATCAGCTGAAAAGGCTCGGCATCCAGATAGAAGAGACTTAAAGATTTCTGTAGAAACAAGACATGCCTTGTTTCTAGAGAAATCTTTTCAATACTCTCCTAAAATTCTAAAATCACTTGCTTTCTCTTTAATCGCCTCCAGAGCTTCTTTATATTGATCTTTATCGAAAGGAATCTGAATATCAATATAAAATTTATAGCTCCAGGGTTTTCCGTGGATAGGTCTCGATTCCAGTTTCGTCATATTGAGTTTATGGTCAGCAAATATGGAAAGACACTGAGACAATGCTCCCGGTTCATCCGAAACGGTAAGAATAACTGATGCCTTAACCGGGTTGTCAACAGTGATAAAATCCTCTCTTACAATGACGACAAACCGCGTATAGTTGTTGGGATTGGTTTCTATACCCTCTTTCAGAATGGTCATACCATAAAGATCTGCGGCCTCTGCACTGCCGATAGCACCACAATGCTTATCTTCAAAAGATTTAAGATTAGCCACAGCACCGGCCGTATCATAGTATGTTACTGGTTCAATATTGTGCTTTTTTAAATAATCCGCACATTGGGCTAGAGCCTGAGGGTGTGAATAGACCTTATTAATGTCTTTCAGACTAACTCCCTTAAGGGCAATCAGATTATGGCGGATTCTCACCTTTACCTCTCCCACGATCTTAACATCGGGATTAAGAGATAATAGATCATAGTTTTCCAGTATTGATCCGGCAAGAGAATTTTCTATGGGGACAACCCCCCACTGAACATCACCTTTTAAAACAGCATCAAAGACGTCTTTAAATGACTCGCAGGGAACTGCAGTCACTTCATCTTCATGAAAATGGAGCATAATAGCTTTTTCACTATAGGCACCTGGTTTACCCTGAAAAGCTGCTTTCAGGCTGCTCCCGGAATCTCTTAAGTTTTTCTCAATAGCTTCTTTCTCATTTATATGAGGAATCCGGGCAAGCTCTTTACCGACAACGGGAGATAATGCCTCTATATCACAGATCAGTTTTTCCAATTGTTCTGGATAGAGAGACTGTGGTCCGTCAGACATGGCATTATCGGGATCAGGGTGCATTTCAATAATCAACCCATTGGCTCCGGCAGCTACGGCAGCCAATGCCATGGGAAGCACTTTATCCCTTAAGCCTGTCGCATGAGAAGGATCCACAATAATGGGAAGATGACTGAGTTTTCTAATAATAGGAATGGCAGAAAGATCCAGCGTATTCCGCGTGTATGGTTCGTAGGTTCGAATTCCTCTTTCACAGAGGAGGATTTTTTCCGTTCCCGATGCAAGCAGATATTCGGCAGCCATAAGCCACTCTTCAATCGTTGCGGACATACCCCTTTTTAGAATAACCGGCATACCCATAGAACCAACAGTTTTCAACAGTTCAAAATTCTGCATATTTCTCGCACCGATCTGATACACATCAATATACTCTTTCATCATTTCTACATCACCAGGGGCTACAACTTCTGTTACGACCGGCAAACCGGTCAGTTTTCCGGCTTCACGAAGATATTCCAATCCTTCCTTTCCAAGCCCCTGAAAAGAATAAGGAGAAGTTCTTGGTTTAAAAGCGCCTCCCCGTAGCATAACAGCTCCAGCCTCTTTTGCAGCAATTGCCGACTCAATGATCTGTTCCCTCGATTCAACTGCGCAGGGACCTGCAATAACTACAAGTCGATTTCCCCCGATTTTCACCGGTCCGACCGAAAAGACTGTATCCTCTTTTTTTAATTCTCTCGATGCCAGTTTATAGGGTTTGTGTATGGGTACAACTTTTTCAACACCTTTAAGAAGCTCAATTTCCCGTTTAT
Organism: Spirochaetaceae bacterium; assembly: GCA_016342385.1. Lineage (GTDB taxonomy): Bacteria > Spirochaetota > Spirochaetia > DSM-2461 > DSM-2461 > Spirochaeta_F. Next base: position 6,584 of record JAEINM010000088.1, read on the forward strand.
CAATTGAAACACTTCCAACAGCGCCAAAGATAGTATCCTGTTCTCCAACAATTTCCCTAACCTTAAATCCTTTGGATTCCAAAAAAGTTCTTACTTTACTCTTATCAGAATCAGAAATATTATTTTCAAGAACAACTACCATCTTTATTTACCTCTTTAAGAAGAATTTCAATAAACCTTACATTATTTGCCCGAAATAGAAAAGAAGAATTCCCATAAGGATATACGGTACGGTCGCAATTATTTTGAGGGTAGGGTACGATCGCGACTTTATTGAGGGTACGGTACGGTCGCGACCGAACCCTACCCTTCCTTTATCCTTTCACCTTTCTCCTTTCACCTTTCTCCAATATAATAAATCTCAATGAAAAAGATATTTATCAACGCCAATATTCCCGAAAGTTCTGAAGCGGTATTCGGAACCTGGGCTTTAGGTGGCGACTATTGGGGACCGCAAAACCACAGCGATTCCCTTAAGGCCATCCATGCCGCCATCCGGGGGGGGATAAATCACTTTGACACAGCTCCTGTTTATGGCAATGGTAAAGCAGAACAGCTGATCGGTCAGCAACTGAGGAAAGGCCGGGAAAATTATATTATTGCCAGCAAATGCTTCTATAAAGAAAAGGAAGCCTTTGACAGGAGTTTCAGACAGAGTCTTAAGCGCCTTAATACGGGATATATTGATATTTTCTATATACACTGGCCAAAAAGCCATACAGATATGAGACCAATTATGGATCTACTGGAAAAATACAGAAATACAAATCTGATTAGGGCCATCGGTGTAAGCAATTTTTCAGTCAGACAGATTGAAAATCTTATGGAAGCCGGTACAATAGATATAATGCAATGCGGCTATAATCTTTTCTGGAGAAAAGAAGAAAAAGATCTACTGCCCTTCTGCCGGGAAAAAAAGATAAAGACTGCGGCCTATTCTATTCTCGGACAGGGAATCCTTACGGGGAAATTCAGAGAGATACCCAAAGGTGATGACTATAAATGGAGAAAAAAAATGATTCTCTTCGATAAAGAAATCTTTCCCCAAATTAAAAAAGAGATCTTTGAACTGAAAAAAACCGCCGAATTATTTAAAATGAGCAGCACAGAGGCATCAATTTTCTGGACAAAAGAGAATGAACTGATAGATTGTAGTATATTGGGAAGTAGAAACAGAAAACAGACGGAAGAAAATTTGAATGCTTTCTCCCTTGAGCGAAATGAGCAGGCTCTTCTCGAAATGGAAAAAATATCACAGAGAGTGCAACAGATCCTTCCTGAAGCAGATAACATATTCAGACACATGTCATAAACGAGGCTAATAATTGAAAAAAACCGTTCTTCTTATTTATTCCCTACTATTATTCAGTACAATCCTATCAGCTAAAGATACATTTAAAGCTGTATTTTCTGAAATAGAGGCAGATTTCAATCCACACCATACATTTACATCTACAGAGGCACAGCTATACACAGCAATCTTTGAAGGCTTAGTTTCCTATAATCCTCAGACTTTGGAACCCATGCCTGCGGCAGCCGAGTCGTGGGAAGTCTCCGAAGATGGTTTAACCTACCGATTTATTCTCAGAAAAGGTCTAAGATACAGCAATGGAGATACAATTATTTCAGAACACTTTAGAGATAGCTGGCTGAAACTCATGTCTCCGGGAATCGGTTCAGAATATGGGTCCCTCCTGGATATTATAAAGAACGCCGCTTCATATAGGACGGGGAAAAAACCGTCTACAGAAGTGGGAATAAAAGCTGTATCTGAAAGAGTACTGATTATAACCCTGGAACACAAAGCACCCCATTTACTGAAAGTTCTGTGCCATCACTCTTTTGCCCCGATTCATCCCGATCAATTATGGGAAAATGAATGGACCGGAGCCCATATTATTGTAAATGGTCCCTATAAATTTCAGGAAAAAACTGATAATTACATCTCATTTATAAAAAATGAAAACTACTGGGACAGGGAAAATGTTGCCATTGAAAAACTCCTTATTGAATTTAATGATGATTCTGTAAAGAATTCTCATGATTTTAACCGCGATAAAACCGACTGGCTTGCCGATCAATTTGATCTGGATATTCTGAATATCAGCGAAGCAATTGTTCTCAACCCTCTTTTTTCCACAACCTACCTCTTCTTCTCCAATAAAAATGAGATCTGGCAGAAAGGCAACCTTCGGAAAGCTCTGGCTCTGTTGCTCCCCTGGGAAGAGATCCGCTCATCCCAGATGATGCCGGGTTCGACACTTATCCCCTCGATTCCTTTTTATCCCGATGTGGAAGGAATCAAAAGCCAGAACATAGAAGAGGCTATGAGACTTCTCAAAGAAGAAGGGTTTGAGAAAGGAGAGGGCTTACCTACCATTATAATAAGAATGCCTCAGTCTGAAGCTATGAATCAGATTAGTGAATTGATGAAGGAAAACTGGGAGAACAGCCTCAATGTGGAAGTCTCTATAGAAAGCGTGAGTTATCCTCATTATTTTGATTCTCTTAAAAAAGAAGATTATACGATTGGGTCTCTTACATGGATAGGAGATTACGCCGACCCTATGACTTTTCTCGAAATGTGGCTCAAGTCGAGTTCTCTCAACGATGCATCATATAGCAATAAGGAATATGATGATAAGATAAGGGAATCTTCAGGGGAAAATTTCCGCGAACGATATAAAATAATGAGTGAAGCAGAATCTATTCTGCTGGACTCAGCTCAGGTAATGCCCCTGGGACACTCTCCGGCATTGAATATTATCGACCTGAGATTTATCGAAGGCTGGTACCCAAATGTTCTGGATATACATCCCTTTAAGTATTTGAAATTTAAAGCCGGGTACCAGATTCCGGGAACCGTATAAGCAGAGGGGGTTAATGGTATTCAAAAACCTGCAGCTGAAGAAGGTAGACGTCCAGGATCTCCCCGTCAATCATAACCTCATTAATCTTATCCTTTAGTTCCTCTTTCAGCAACGGTTGGTTCTCTATTAAAAATCTCTCTTCCGGTAAAGAGCTGAAATAGGACCGGATAAGATCTGTAAGCTGTGTTTTTCTCTTATTCAATTCTGTCTGGACTTTCTTATTGCCGTTTTCATATCCAAGATCAATCTTTACATTATAGACTTTCGGGTTTTCATCACGAGTCATCCCCTGAACCATGGGAATATTTTTATAGTATGAATTGATGGGATTTTTTTCCCCGTTGCAGGAAATAAAAAATAACAAACCGATAATCAGCAGAATAAGAATCCTTTTCATAAATATAATACTTTCCTCTTTCTATGTGATAAACCTTCAATAATTATTTGGCTGTGAATTAAGCATAATTCACAGTCATATATTTGACTAGCACATATTAATTGTTTATACTGGCGTTTATGGAAAAAAAATCGACAATCGATACTCAATTCGCTGATGGACAGACTATTGTCTATCCTCTACAGGGAGTTGGAAGAATAACGGAAATCTTTAAAAAAGACTTTAAAGGTAACGAAATTCTTTATTATAATATATATCTGGAAGTTTCAGATATGACAGTCATGGTTCCTGTAGACAAAGCAGTGGAGCTGGGAATCAGAGCTATTGTCCCCGTAAAAGATTCAGAAAGAGCTCTACAGCTTATATCTGAACCTAACGAACCGGTGACCGGTGACTGGAAAATGCGATATCAGATGAATCTGGATCTCCTGAAAAGTGGAAGTGTTCTGGATATTGCCGTTGTAGTCAGATCTCTATATCACAGAAGCAAGGTGAAAGAGCTGCCTATTCTGGAAAGAAAAATATTTGATACAGCTTTAAAGCTGCTCATTGATGAAATTGCCTCTTCTCTCGATAAAGATACTGATGAAGCCGAAGAGATGATCTTCAGCAGACTGGAAGCAGAGAGCGAAGAATGAGAGCCGCTGCTATTATAACAGCAGCGGGCTCGGGAAGCAGAATGGGATTGGAAATAAATAAAGTCTTTCTCCCTCTAAAGGAGAGGACTGTTATTGAAACAGCCATTCTTCCATTTCTCAGTAAAAATCAATTCCAAAAAATTATTATCACACACTCTCCCGCAGACAGAGATCAGCTTGTAAGTGTACTGAAAAATATGCCTATTCCCTTCGCTCTGGTGGAAGGGGGAGAAACCCGGCAGAAATCGGTCTATAACGCATTAAAGAAGCTGATTGAGGACAATCCTGAAACAGTGCTGATTCACGATGCCGCTCGCCCCTGGATCAGTGAAAAACTGGTTTCTTCCATCCTCAATACGGCAAAAAACGAAGGGAGTGCCGCTCCGGTGATTCCCTCTGTTAATGCCATGAAAAAAATAGATGGTGATGGGAAAATAGTCGAACATCTGAAAAGAGATCAGACTGTTTCGGCTCAGACACCCCAGGGCTTTCACTTTAAAAAAATACTGAAAGCACATGAAATGGCAGACAAAGATGGATATGAAGCCATTGATGACACAGAACTGTGGGACCGTTATTACAATAGGGTTTCCACGATTCCCGGCGATGTGAAAAATGTAAAAATCACTTATAAAGAGGATCTGAAACACCAATGAGAATAGGTTTCGGTTACGACCTGCACAAACTGAAAAAGGGAAGAAAACTGATGATCGGAGGAGTTCATATCCCCTGTGAATTCGGAGAAGAAGCCCATTCCGATGGAGATGTGCTGCTCCATGCCATTATCGATGCCCTATTCGGAGCTATTGCCGAAGGGGACATCGGCAGTCACTTTCCGCCTTCTGATCCCCAGTGGAAAAATATCAGCAGTCTT
>JAEINM010000089.1 GCA_016342385.1 Spirochaetaceae bacterium
ATAAAAAACTGATTGTTGCTGAAACGGAAGATTTGGCGACTTCTGAACTGGCAGAAAACTTTGATGAGATCAATGAAAGGTTTCACCCCGATGGAGAAGAACAGAAATCTCTGAAAATAACCTGGGGTAGTGGTCCGACTCCCCTTGCGGCGTCGGACTACTGGATAGCCGAAACAGATACCTCGCCTGTCCCTGCAGACAGATATAAAACATTCAATTTTTATATAAAAAATTCCCTTTCCTCTCTGTGGGGAACATATGAAATATCTCTTTTAGACAGCAGGGAAAGAGGTTACAGGTTTAATTACACACCGGGAGATTCTTCCTGGAAAAAAATCAGTTTATCCCTGGAAACGGGAATTATCACTGATGAAACGGGATCTCAACTGACCACAGCTTCAATTGACAGCACTATGGGAGAACTGACAAAATTCCGGATCAGAGGAGCAGGAACGACTGCCGGAACAGTTTATATAGATGAAATCCATTTCTCCGATCCCACATTCTCTATTGAGGGAAATATCGAGCTAATAACAGATTACTCTTATCCTCATACAATATTGGAAACAGAAAAAGGATTTCCCATTCTGACAGACTTCTCCCTTTCCAATCAGCTACGCTACAATGGAGGGACTGTTTTATCAACTGTTTCCGAGAGGATTCATTCACTTCAGAACAGTACCTCTTTATCAATTGAACTGCTTCTACTCTCCATAAGTACAAATATGAAGATCAACTGGAACCAGACATCTACAGAACTATCGGGTAACCACACATTGCTGTTTCCCTCTGATTTCACCTATGGCTATATGGGAGAGTCCTACAGCCGTTCAGGGAGTCAGGAATCTTCTGCAATGGCCAGAGATAACCTTATCAGATTTACTCTCCCCTCTTTAGGTTTTGTCAATCTGACAACAACAGCAGATGGAAGAGACGAAACACTGATCCAGAGTTGGCTGGCAGAGACCCAATGGACGATTGCCTCTCTATTCACTGTCGGCGGGACTCTGAATTTTGAAATGAACTCAAGATGGGATAAACGGGATTCTGGTAATTATTTCTCCAACTGGATAAATGATTATAGCCTCATGACACCTGTTTCAGAAGATATCAATAACCGATCAGTAAAAAGCAGTCTTGATCTTGCCCTAGAGACAGAATCGGTTGGTTTTACCCTATCACCCTATTTATCTTTTAACACAGAAGCAACCTCTCCGGGAGAGCAGACGAACCGAGGTGGATTTCTCTTTACTCTTCCCATTCAGATCAAGGGAAAAAATGATTCCCAGTGGATCATCACTCCCACATACAAGCGCACTTTTTTAAGCAGTAATACAAAAGAATCAACAGATTCATTTTATGGAGGATTTATAAATCTCTTTCATGATCTTGACCTCTGGCTTCCTCTGACTACCTTTATACCGGTTTATGAGCTTTTTGCCCTTAAAACTACCGAACGTTTTGAAACACGCACTGGATCTTTTAACAAAGCATCATATTCTCCAGATCTGGGACTGGAATTCTCCAGAAAATTCGGCTCAAACCTTTATGACCTCTTTCTTCCCTATAACTTCAGTGCCCATTTTATAAGGAATTTCGGAAAAATTGATGATTCCTTATTTAATGAAAACAGGTTTGAATTTGTATTCAGACAGACCGCGGTTAATTTATTTGGTAATTTTGGTGTCTATCATAAATCTGATCTCTATAATACTGATGAGTTTTCAAGTGTTATACAGTTTAATCTCTCTGTAGAAGATGACAATATTCCTAAACCATCAGAGTTAATTTATCAGAATTATCTCTCTTTTTATGGCAATAATAATGGAATGCTCATTCTGGAAAACAGGCTCGAAGCAGATTTTGAAAATACACGGATCTCAGATATTCTGGATTTTAAGTTTTTATGGCAGAGACCTGTTAGAGAAAATTTTGATTTACAATTTTTAAACGATATTATTCAGAAGGCACATTACTGGTCTCACGAAGAGAGTCTCCAGCTGAAACTGGATTATCCCTGGGAGGTAAGTGATCTGCTGGAGGCTCCATCCATAAATATTATGGTTAAGCATCTTTCCAGAATCAACGTTCCCGGCCTGGGAGTCTTAAAGGGTTGGCTTTCTCTTGGGTTCTTCTATGGAGAACAGGCACTCCTCAGAACCGGATTTGAAACAGGACTTGAATTGGAAATCAGCTTCTAATAAATGTAAAAAAGTGTTTTTAATGCAATTTCGTTATATAGTTTATACAGTATGGAGGACATTATGAGTCTTAGTAGACAAATGCTGATTACCTCAGCTCTATTATTCACGCTTCAATTCTCTCTTTTCTCTCAGGAGATTGGGACGGACAGTGAACAAACAATTGATCCTGCATCAATTCAGTCAGAAAATCCCACGACTCCAGTTTTCCGATTCGGGCTGGGTATCGGAGCTGTAAATCTGATTGATGAAGAGGGAAATAACAAGATCTACAATTCAATACGACTGAATCCCGATCTGGCTATAGGGAAATTCGGAATCGGTCTCGATATAGATTTCCGTTTCACTCTCGATGGAGACAGCGGAACAACAGAGTTTAAAGTCTACGAACCCGACTGGTACCTGCCCGGGGCAAGTTTTAAAGAATATTTCAATCTCTATCTGTCTAAATTTGATTATATACGATGGGGACAGTCCGGCGATGACCTCTTTGCCAAAATAGGTTCCATAGAAAGTGCCACCATAGGGAATGGTTTTATTCTCGGTGGATACACTAATGAAAACTTTAAACCCCAAAGGAAATACACAGGATTCCGTTTTGAACTTGATACGGCCCTCTTCAACTGGCCATACATGGGAATCGAATTATTTGCATCCAACATATCCGAACTGGATCTTATGGCTGCAAGATATTATGTAAAACCTCTTGGGGGAATTCAATCTCCTGTCTTCAGCGGTCTGGAAATTGGTATAAACTTTGCCGTCGATAGAAATCCTTTCTTTTTTGTAGAAGACCTGTATTCCACCCTACCTGAATTTGATCCGGTTATTGTATACGGTGTAGATATTATGCAGCCTCTTCTGGATATAAAAATCTTTACGATGGCCCTCTATGGGGACTATGTTCTCCAGGGGACCTCTTCACCGACAATGGGTGGATCAACAGGACTTGGTGGATCATTGATAAAGATTATCAGCTGGAACATGGGGATAATAATAAGGGGTAATGATTTTGTTCCGACTTATTTCAACAGAACCTATGATCTAGACAGATTGACCAAGTACAGACTCTATGATAACAACCACAGAGTTCCCTTACAGGAAAAGGGGATTGATTATAAAGCCTCGCTTGGATTTAACTTCCTCGATGGAGGAATATCATTTGTGGCACAGGTCAACGGACCATTCGCCTCACCTGTCCTGAAAGATCCGGTTTTTGCGCCATGGGAGTATCCTCATATAATGGCTCTCTTTACAATCGGTGAAGGGATAATCCCTTATTTTGATATGAGTTTCTGGTACGATAAACAGGGAATCGATTCCGCCTCTGCTCTTATCAGTGCGGATAACGCTCTGATCGGCGGACGTCTGAATTACAGAATACAAAGCGCAGTGGTCTCACTGCAGGTCGATGTGAAATATGACCCCGGATTACCCGATGACTGGCAGGTAACGACAAAACTGGAAACAGGAATACAATTCTGAGGAATATGAAATGAAAAAAACACTTTTAACAATTTTAATAATCCTATTATGGCTGCCAATGAGTTTAACGGCTCAGAGTGATTCTCCCGTAGCCATTCTTGAATACTTTGAGGATCCCGATGAAAACATGGTCATTGTTGATGATCAGGGAATTCCTATGACCTTTTTTGATATGGGTGAAAGTCTTCCCCCGGGATTTTCCATAAAAACAGGAAGCGGATTTGCTGAAATTCGACTGGAACCCAATGGAACAATTATCAAACTGGCGGAGAATACCGATTTCTCTATAAGCAATCTACAGGGATATAAGGGAAGTCCATTCAATGAATTTTCCCTATTAGCCGGTAAAATTCGAACAATTGCCGCCAGAACTTCGGGAATTGATCAGTACAATGTCAGAACTCCGACGGCGGTTATGGGGGTCAGGGGAACTGATTTCATCAATGAAATCAGCGGAACTTCTGCCTCGGTTGTGGTAAGAGAGGGTTTAGTCGAGGTGATTCCCAATAATGGCGTACCTCTTATGGTTTCGCAAAATCAATCTGTCGATACACTGGCTGCTGTTTTTGAGGCAGTAACCCTGCCTCAGGAGCTTGTAGATACTCTTTTCAGATCCATGGCTTTTTCAGCCTTATCTCCCGCTATGGTGCCGGGACATAGTCCATTAGCACAAGAGCAGACAGCAGAAGAACCTGAGGAGGAAGAAGTTGTTGATAGTGGAGAAACAGAAAGCCCGATATCCCCACCTGAACCGATAGAATTAACAGAAGATGATATGAAAAATGCTCAGGAGGCAAAACCCGCTTCTTCTGATCAGAGCCGGAAGGAATCAAGGCTTGCTGCAGTTCTTCGTGATATTTTCGAAATGGAAATAGGGACAACGACAATCAATGGTAACACTTTTTCAAAAGTTATTATTCAACCGGAAATAAAAATCGGAAGATTTAAAATGGGTCTCTATCTACCGGTGATTTATGTAGATAATCTCTTTGATCCGGATCAGTACTACAGACCGGCGGGAAACAATGAATGGTCCTTTGGTACAGATCAGAATAGCGAAGCCAAAGAAATTCTTCTGGATATTCTTAGAGATACAATGCTGAAAATCAGGTATATAGAATATGGTGATCAGGGATGGGATCCCTTTTATCTGAAAGTTGGAAACCTCAATAATATGTCAATCGGCCATGGAGCCATTATGAACAATTATGCCAATGACAGTGAATTCCCTGCCATACGGAAAATAGGTTTGAACACGGGGTTTTCCGCCGGTAAGTTTGGAATGGAGTTTGTCAGTGATGACCTGTCCGATCCATCGATCCTGGGTTCTCGTATATATATTAATCCGATAAACTCCTATAAAGCATTTCAGATTGGTATTACAGGTGTGGCCGATCTGTTTCCCGCAAGAGACTTTTACAATCCATCAGAATATGGAGATCCTGTATTGATTTCTTTTGGTATGGATATGGAACTGTTAAAAATCAACAGAGATAATTTTAAAATGATGCTCTTCGGAGACTTCTCTTCAATGACATCTATATTCCGGGAATCTCCGGAGATGGATGGTACAAATATAGATTCGGGAGTCGCAACAGAGCTATGGACAGATGGTTCAGGTTTTAAAAATTATGGAGTAGTGGCGGGATTAAGAGGAGATATCTTCAGGTTCAACTGGGCTCTCGAATACAGATTAAGTACAGGTATATATAAACCATCCATATTCAATGCTGTATATGACAGAAATAAAATACAGTACCTATCTGAAATTATCCAATATCTTGAAATGCCTTCTGATAGAGGAACTGTCATGGGAATCTATGGTGAAGGTGGTTTTTCACTAAAAGATAAACTGGCATTCTCCATAGGTTATTTCTGGCCATGGGAAATCAATGACGGAAATGTAACTATGGGTAGTGATGATAAACTCAATATCAGTCTGGTTATCATGAAAGGTCTTATACCGAGAATACCCCTCTCCGGTCGGATATCCTATGAAAGGACTCATCTGATCGATACATTCAGATCCGGTTCGGATCTAACACTTTTTGATGCCAATACAGTCATATCCGGCGAACTTGTTTATCCTCTGGCTCAGACTCTGGATCTGGCTATCGGTGCCTCTTCTGTAATTCAGATGGATGGTGAAGGAAATATGATTATGGAAACTGATGGTGTTACACCCAAAGTGGTTCCTGTTATAAATATTGAAACTAGAATACATTTTTAAAGAGCTAATATAATAGAAAGTCTGATTCCGAGCGTTAATACTGTTTCGGGATCAGACTTAGAAATGTACCTTCACTCCCCTATTTCCTCTAGAGGTCTTCTCCTGATAAAAAAATAACCATTCATATCATCTTCTCCCCCTATAGAATTGGAAAAAAAAGAATAAAATCAATTTTTCAATTGAGTAATTCAAGATATTATAAAATAATGTGTTTTCTAATACTTTAGTTGTATATTGGATACCGTATGGAGGATATTATGCGTTTTAAACAACTTATGCTGATCCCGGCATCTCTATTATTCACGCTTCAATTCTCTCTTTTCTCTCAGGAGATTGGAACGGACAGTGAACAAACAATTGATACTGCATCAATTCAGGCAGAAAATCCCACTACTCCAGTTTTCCGATTCGGGCTGGGTATCGGAGCTGTAAATCTGATTGATGAAGAGGGAAATAACAAGATCTACAATTCAATACGACTGAATCCCGATCTGGCTATAGGGAAATTCGGAATCGGTCTCGATATAGATTTCCGTTTCACTCTCGATGGAGACAGCGGAACAACAGAGTTTAAAGTCTACGAACCCGACTGGTACCTGCCCGGGGCAAGTTTTAAAGAATATTTCAATCTCTATCTGTCTAAATTTGATTATATACGATGGGGACAGTCCGGCGATGACCTCTTTGCCAAAATAGGTTCCATAGAAAGTGCCACCATAGGGAATGGTTTTATTCTCGGTGGATACACTAATGAAAACTTTAAACCCCAAAGGAAATACACAGGATTCCGTTTTGAACTTGATACGGCCCTCTTCAACTGGCCATACATGGGAATCGAATTATTTGCATCCAACATATCCGAACTGGATCTTATGGCTGCAAGATATTATGTAAAACCTCTTGGGGGAATTCAATCTCCTGTCTTCAGCGGTCTGGAAATTGGTATAAACTTTGCCGTCGATAGAAATCCTTTCTTTTTTGTAGAAGACCTGTATTCCACCCTACCTGAATTTGATCCGGTTATTGTATACGGTGTAGATATTATGCAGCCTCTTCTGGATATAAAAATCTTTACGATGGCCCTCTATGGGGACTATGTTCTCCAGGGGACCTCTTCACCGACAATGGGTGGATCAACAGGACTTGGTGGATCATTGATAAAGATTATCAGCTGGAACATGGGGATAATAATAAGGGGTAATGATTTTGTTCCGACTTATTTCAACAGAACCTATGATCTAGACAGATTGACCAAGTACAGACTCTATGATAACAACCACAGAGTTCCCTTACAGGAAAAGGGGATTGATTATAAAGCCTCGCTTGGATTTAACTTCCTCGATGGAGGAATATCATTTGTGGCACAGGTCAACGGACCATTCGCCTCACCTGTCCTGAAAGATCCGGTTTTTGCGCCATGGGAGTATCCTCATATAATGGCTCTCTTTACAATCGGTGAAGGGATAATCCCTTATTTTGATATGAGTTTCTGGTACGATAAACAGGGAATCGATTCCGCCTCTGCTCTTATCAGTGCGGATAACGCTCTGATCGGCGGACGTCTGAATTACAGAATACAAAGCGCAGTGGTCTCACTGCAGGTCGATGTGAAATATGACCCCGGATTACCCGATGACTGGCAGGTAACGACAAAACTGGAAACAGGAATACAATTCTGAGGAATATGAAATGAAAAAAACACTTTTAACAATTTTAATAATCCTATTATGGCTGCCAATGAGTTTAACGGCTCAGAGTGATTCTCCCGTAGCCATTCTTGAATACTTTGAGGATCCCGATGAAAACATGGTCATTGTTGATGATCAGGGAATTCCTATGACCTTTTTTGATATGGGTGAAAGTCTTCCCCCGGGATTTTCCATAAAAACAGGAAGCGGATTTGCTGAAATTCGACTGGAACCCAATGGAACAATTATCAAACTGGCGGAAAATACCGATTTTTCCATAACAATTCTACAGGGATACAAGGGAAGTCCGTCCAATGAGTTCTCTCTAATTAAAGGTAAAATACGCACAATAGCCGCCAGAACTTCTGGGATTAATTATTATAATGTCAGAACACCCACTGCTGTCATGGGAGTCAGGGGAACTGACTTTATAAATGAAATAAGCGGATCAGTATCCCGAGTGGTAGTGAGAGAGGGTTTGGTAGAAGTCATTCCTTTCAAGGGTTCTCCGGTGATGGTATCAAAAAACCAGTTGGTCGATACATCAGCCGCCAGTTTACAAACCCAATCGATGCCACAGGAGCAGATCGATGCTCTATTCAGTTCCATGTACTTTTTGGCCTTATCACCCTCTGATGTCCCGGGACACACACCACTTCCTCCGGGAGAAAACAGACGGGAAAGATCTGTAATCATCAGTTCTAAGGAAGAAACCCTTTCCCCAGAATTGCCATCCCCGGAACAACCCATTGAAGAATCGCCGGCACTTTCACAGGTAAAACCTGAGAAACCAAAGAACATCCGGAAGAAAGAAGGCTTTCCCCATGTTTTATTTGGAATGGAGATCGGCACGACGATGATCGATGGGAATAACTACTCTAAGTTAATTCTGCAACCGACAATTCTTTCTGGAAAGTTCAGGATGGCATTACAACTGCCTGTAATTTATTTAGAGAATTTGTTTGAATCCCATGACTATTATAGACCGGCGGGAAACAATGAATGGTCCTTTGGTACTGATCAGAACAGCGAAGCGAAAGATATCCTTCTTGATATTCTTAAAGATACTATGCTCAAAATCAAGTTTGTAGAATATGGTGACCGCCAAAGGGACCCCTTCTACCTGAAAGTTGGAAATCTCCATAATTTGTCAATTGGCCATGGAACAATAATGAAAGACTACGGCAATGACAGCGAATACCCCTCTATTCGAAAAGTAGGATTTAATATGGGATTTGATCTCGGTAGATTCGGAATGGAATTTGTCGGAGACAACCTGGCTGAACCATCAATACTGGGATCGCGGGTTTTTGTCAATCCTTTCGGATTCTACAAAGCCTTTCAAATTGGTGTGACTGGAATTACCGACCTGTTTCCCGCTAGAAAATCCTCTGACCCTTCTACCTTTGGAGATCCATGGCTTATAGGTCTTGGTTTTGATATGCAGTTTGTGAAAGTGAACAGAGAAAAATTTAAACTCAGTTTTTTCGGGGATTTTTCATCGATGATTCCGATCTTCAGGGAAGAAACAAATCTTGGAAACTTTATGATTAGTCCGGGAATTGCCCCCGGTCCCTGGATTAATAAATCCACTTTGGAAAATTACGGAATTGTCACAGGATTCAGAGGGAGTATCTCCCATTTTAACTGGGCATTGGAGTACAGACTCAGCACAGGGGTTTATAGACCGGCCACTTTTGATATGTTATATGAACGAAATAAAGAAGAGTATCTCAGTGAAATCATTTACTATATAGAAAACCCCGATGGTGCCAACACTAGAATGGGAATTTATGGGGAGGCCGGTTTTTCCATAAAAAACAAGCTGACATTCTCCCTGGGATATTATATACCCTGGGAAGTTGATAACAGTATTTCGGAAATGATTAATGATGACAAAATAAACCTGAGCCTTGAATTTCATAAAGGTCTTATTCCCAATTTCCCCTTATTTGGCCGTATAATTTATAAACGGACACAATTTGGCGACTCTATTAAATCGGGATCAGGCTTAACTCTAATTGACACTCATACATTTGTATATGGAGAACTCGCCTATGCAGTCTCTGAGAATGTAGATATTGCAGCTGGTGTTTCTACCGCAATCCAAACCGATAGTGAGGGGAATAAAATCATGAAAGCTGATGGAATAACGCCACAGATGGCTCCGGCGATAAACATAGAGACAAGGATCAGTTTTTAAAGTAATATCTCAACTATGGATAATGAAAATTCAGGATTCCCGGCTGTAAAATTGCTCCGGGATTCTGTCGCACGCAAAATAGCTGCTGGTGAAGTTATTGACCGTCCCAATTCTGTTGTACGAGAGCTGCTGGACAACTCTATTGACGCAGGGAGCACGGAAATATCACTTTATCTGGAAAATGGTGGTATAAGCAGGATAAGAGTAGTCGACAATGGGTGTGGCATGTCGGCTGAAGATCTGAAACTCTGCTATCTCCCGCATGCTACAAGTAAAATCGAATCTGAAAATGATCTGCTTTCCATAAAAAGTCTGGGATTTCGCGGTGAAGCGCTTTCCAGCATTTCCACCTGTACGAGAATGGAGGTGATTAGTCGCAGACCATCTGATGAAACCGCCTATAGGCTGATTGTTCACGGCGGGAAAGAAATAGCTCTAGAAGAATGGCGTGGCACTCAGGGAACAATTATCGATGCTTCAGAGTTATTTTATTCTATACCTGCAAGAAAAAAATTCCTTAAAAGAGCTTCTGCTGAAACATCGATGTGTGTCAAAACGTTTCTGGAAAAAGCTCTACCCTTTCCGGAAATCAACTTCCGTCTCCACACTGACGGCAAACTTAAACTTTTTTTACCCGCTGCTACGGGAAAAGAGAGAATACTCTCTTCCTGGAAGGGGATCTTTAACCCCTCACTCCTCCATGAGATGACAGGAGAGGAGGAGGGATTTAAAATAACTCTTATTGCCTCCAGACCCGAGCAGAATCGAAAGGACCGTCGTTATATTCAGATATTTGCCAATAAGAGGCGCATTGATGAATACTCCTTTATTCAAGCGGTACAATATGGCTATAGTGATGCCCTTCCCGGAGGTGTGTTCCCCATTTGTTTTGTGTTTATTGAAGTGGATCCCCACCTTGTTGATTTTAATATACATCCGGCGAAAAGAGAGGCCAGGTTCAGAAATCAACCGGTTATTCATCATAAAATAGTTGAAATGATCAAAGATTTTCTGGTTGAATACACTTTTCGTCTCAGAACAGAATTTAAAGAAACCAGACAAAATACTCTGCCCATAGAGGATATCCAACCCGTCAAAACATCTGCTGCGAAGAGAACAAGCTGGAATGATTGGAGAAGTTCAACAGGTACTTCAGGAATGGGAACCGGTTATAAACAGGTTCACATCGCGGACCGGTCAGTTTCGGAAAAAACAGAGCCCTTCTCTCCAATTGTGGATAAAGAATCATTATCCACTTACCATAGATTTGACAGTATTCGCTATATGGGGCAAATAATGGATTTATTTCTCCTGGCAGAATATGATGATCGACTTTTTATTGTGGATCAGCACGCCGCACATGAAAGGATTTTATTCGAAAAATATAAAATGACAGCCAGTACGACTCAGGAACTTCTTATTCCGGTAGAATTTGAAACCGATGAGGGTGAAGAAAAAAACCTGATTAAAAATCGGGAGAAGTATAATGGCCTCGGTATAGGAATTGAACAGAAAAAATCCG
>JAEINM010000090.1 GCA_016342385.1 Spirochaetaceae bacterium
CAACAGAGATCATGAGAATCTTCAGATTCCCCGCCTGTGCCCGGGAAATGATGTTGTTGTATTCCTCACTGCTCAGTGTAGAATCCAGTCTTGCTGCCTGAACATTGTGGGAAAGCAGGAAATCCATCTGGTCTTTCATCAATGATAAAAGGGGTGAAACTACCAGAGTCATGTGAGGCAGTAGAACGGCGGGTAGCTGATAGCAAAGAGACTTACCCGCACCGGTGGGAAAGATCGCTCCGGCAGACTCGCCTGCTAAAACACGGGATATCACATCTTCCTGACCCTGGAGGAAAATATCGAAGCCGAAATGGGTTTTCAATTCATTCTTTAAATTCATATTCATTATATTTAAATATACACGTGAATTACCTGTAGAAATTCAATTTAATTAGAAAAAAAATATTATTTAATAAATCAATCTTATTTCAGGTTCTCTTTAAATACTTTCAAGTTGGATTCAAGCATTTTCCCTTCCATTAGATCTCCCATAGCTTTCTCAATTAATTCCGGGGTTACATCTTCAATTAATTTTCTCTCAGCAATCTTTGCCAGAATAACAATATTCTGCATCTTCACATCAGCAAGATTAATATCAAAGGCTTTTACAGCTTTTACCTTATGTTCTTTACAGAACTCCAAAACGTCCTGTTCTCTGATTTTTTTATCAGCTCCCAGTCGGACTCCTAAGGGTTCCCATACCGTGTCATAATAGACAAGAATTCCCCCGTCCCGTATATATTTCTCCATACTCCTCAGGGCTTCATGCAATTCCAGAGCTATGCATATATGAGCTTCGCCACTTCTTATAAGGGGAGTGAACACCTTCTCTCCAAAACGGATCTGAGAAACAACCGTTCCCCCTCTCTGTGCCAGGCCATGGGTATCTACTGCTCTGAAATTTTTACCGCTATAATCAATCGCTCTCACCAGTATTTCGCTTAACATACCTGTTCCCTGACCGCCGACTCCACTTATATATACATTCATATTGTCTTTTCCTCCGATGGATAATTTATGGCTGAGATAGGACAGGTCTGTCGGCATGATCCATCTCCTATACACAAGTCTTTATTGACTTGAATTTGCCCATTATCACTTATGGAAAATGAGGGACAGGCAAAATCTTCGATACAATCCTTATGCATTTGGCAGAGATTATGATTAATTTCCACATGTTTTAATGAATGGGATTTTTTCTTTCTGTTCTGTCGTGTCAGTTTCAGCATGCAGGGATGTTTTGCAATAATGACGGAAAACCCTTTTAAGGAAACAGCTTCTTTAACTATAGAGGTCAATTCTTTCTGTTTGTATGTATCTATTTCAAATATGTGCTGCACACCGAAACCTTCCAGTACTTTTCGTATCGGAATTTTCTCTGCCGGTTCATTGAAATTTTTACCTGAAGAGGGGTTATCCTGATGTCCTGTCATGGCTGTGGTGCCATTTTCCATCAGAATCATCGTAAAGTCATGATTGTTAAACAGGGCATTGACCACTGAAGGCATAGCGGCATGGTAAAAAGTGGAATCCCCCATAAAAGCAATGATATTTCTACTTCCTCTGTTCAAACTCAGTCCTGAAGCTATGGCAGGTGAGGCTCCCATGCACATCAGAACCTCTCCCATATTGTAGGGGGGAAGATGTCCCAGAGTATGACATCCTATGTCAGCCACTGTAATATCCTCTTCTTTTAAAGCTTTTTTAATAGCATGAAAGGCACTTCTGTGACCGCATCCGGGGCATAATTGAGGGGGTCTCGGTTTGAGTGTTCCTTTCCGGGTTTCAGGAATTAAATGTTTGACCATTTCAGGCCAGATTGAAGAAAGCATTAATGTGATTTTTTCAGGGGTATATTCACCGATCCAGTCCTCAATGTTCTGTTTCCCCATAATCTTTAATCCTGTAAGAGCATCATCAAAAGCAAAGGCTTTTATCATCTGTTCTATTTCAGAATCGAGCTCTTCCAGTATTTTTATCTCTTCATGATCCTTTAAAAAATCGATTACCTTTTGCTTCGGTAGGGGATATGTCATTCCCAGTTTTAGTATATCTGGAGGAGAATCTATATTTGAGAGAACGTCCAGTAGAGACAGAAAGGGCATCCCCATCGTTATAATACCCTGCTTCTTATTGCTGTTGTTTACAAGTGTAGCAAATGAATCAGCAATACCATCATTCTCAATTGAACTAATATTTGTGAGCGCTCTGGTTTTCATGGGGATAACTTTTGATGTAATGGGAATGTAGGGACCATTGGTAGAATGAAAGAGAGATTCTTTTTTTTCCGCATCGCCATCCCAGGACGAAAAGCTGACTTTCTGCTTCGTATGGCAGACATGAGTTGTCAGTCGGAGTAATACGGGAATGTGCTTCTTTTTTGCCAGTGCCGCCGCTTCCAGATAATAATCATAGGCCTCCTGAGGAGAGGAGGGTTCCAGCAGGGGTGTGTAGCTCATTTTTGCATAATGGCGGTTATCCTGTTCATTTTGTGACGAGTGAAGACCGGGATCATCTCCCAGTATAACGACCATTCCCCCAATAATATTCATAAGACTCAACTGCATAAATGTGTCCGAAGCAACATTCAGGCCTACACTTTTGAAAAAAACGGCAGATAATTGTCCATTGATAGCTGCTCCATAAGCAATTTCCATAGCTACTTTTTCATTTGTGGAAAACTCAAAATAAAAGGGTCTTTTGGCTATTTCAATTGATGAGATTGACGATGCTATTTCAGGAGTCGGTGAACCGGGGTATGACGTAATCACTTCAGTTCCCGATTCGATCATAGCTCTCACCAGTGCTGTATTACCCATTACAATTTCCCGGAAAGGTTTTTTTGATAACAATAGATTACCAAGTTTTTTCATTTTTTTAATTTTCCTCTATGCCATATCTCGCTCAAATCCTTTCTGGCTGATGGTACTTCTCTTTTTTGGGAGTCTTCATCAAGTTTTTCCGGCGTATCAATTACTCCGATAACGAATCCGCATAATATTTCATAATTTTCTTCTGAAACATTGAGTTCAGAATAGACTTTTTCCTTATCAATACCAGCCATTCCATGGGTATATAAACCATAGAGTCTTGCCTGTAATGTAATGGCCATCCAGGAGGCACCTGTATCGAATCCGGCCCAACGGTTTGGCTTGTTGTTCCTCCTGAAATTCCTACGGCAGAAAATATAACCGATGAGAGAGGCATTTTGAGCCCACTTTCGGTTTCCCGGAAGCAATAGATTCTCAAATAGTTCTCTGTCTTGTTTTCCGGATTCAGTTACAAATAACCAGGGTTGTTCGTTAAAACAGGATTGAGTCCACCGGGCTGCACCGAAAATACTCTCATATACAGAATATTCTAACTCTTTGTTTTCAAAAGATCGTGGAGACCAACGTTGGACAAAAATATCATCTTCACCATTTTTGTCGACTCTATTTGAAAAATTGATTGTATATTTATCTTCAAAATAATTATTCTTATTCATAAAATTTTCCTTTGTATCGATCCTGTATTCATTTTAATCAAGGATCTGTTATTTTACTCATCGAAAGGTGGAAAAATCTGATAATAATTTTAAATATCCCTATAATTGTGTTATCAGATCTTAAAAGGAGATTCTTATGGATTTTACACTGACTACACCGGCTTTGCTTTTTCCCGCTATCTCATTATTGCTCTTAGCCTATACAAATAGATATCTGACTCTGGCCGGTTTGATCCGCAATCTATGTGACCGGCAGCAAAATAAATCGGATGAGTTTATCCTCGGTCAGATTCAAAACCTGAGAAAGCGGGTCTATTTGATCAGGAATATGCAGCTTGTCGGAGTTGTCAGTTTCTCTCTTTGTGTAGTCACTATGCTCTTAATTTTTCTGGGGCAGGTATTACCGGGAGAAATAACCTTTGCAGCCAGCCTGATAAGCCTGCTCGTGTCATTGGGTCTTTCTATCCGGGAGATTAGTATTTCCGTCGGTGCACTGGATATTCAGCTCGATAGCTGTCAGTGATTGAAAAAGAGATTTATTCACTGGCGATCATCATACCTTCTATAGATTTTTTAATTACTGAAAGCAGCCTCTCCTTACCCTCATCCTCTCTTATGGGAATGCCATTATACATATCTATGCGATTGCTGCGTATACTTAAATAAATTAATCCTGCTGTAAATAGAGACGCTATTGCCGCCAGATCCATAGAGGGAGGTAATTCATAATGTGAGACAATCATTCTCATTATATTCATCCCCGATTCTTCTCTTTTTTCTTCAAAAATTCTAATTATTGAATTGGTTGATGAAATTTCCCATCGCATCACTTCCGCCAGAATCTCATTATTATCAACAACTGCCATAATTGATGAAAAAGCAAACATGGCCATTTCTGGAAAAGCTGGTTTATTTTTTTTAATTATATTCTCCAATTCACTGGAAATTTTATTAAAGGGATCAATAGATTCAGCAAATTTTTGATATAAACCCTCAAGTCCATCAAAATATCGGTAGATAAGAACTTTATTAACACCGGCTTTCTTTGCAATTGAATTTATTCCCAGCTCTGAGAAACCATCTTCAAGGAGAATTTCTCCTACCGCGGAGATTAATTTCTTTTTGGTTTCATCTTTGTTATATGTTTTTCCCAATATTTTAAGTCACCTCTGATATTATTGCTCTAATTGTTTTGAATTATCTTTTCTGCAGATATTCGAAATCCCGATTTATATTTCCTATCAGTTTTTCCAATTCCGCCAATCATCTGGATAGTTTCACCATTAAGGGCATACTTTTCATGCACATCTGTGTATAGTTCATTCATTTCCGGATATTCCTGTAATGGCTGAGATGCGGGAAGAAAGGCATATCCTCTTTTTAATAGTTCCATCCAGATTCTCTGAAGGGCTATTCCTGTGTGGATTTGAGATTCCCGTGAATTATTTTTACTGTTGATAAATAGATAAGAATTGATAGTCTCTATCTCTGAGATATAGTTTTTAATTCCAATCTCACCCCATTTTTCGGGTTTCATTGGAAATGTTCTATCAAAAAATTCAACTAATCCAACTGTAGAGGCAGGGAATGCTCCTAAATAAGAGAGACCCCAGGCTTTTTCTCTTCGTTCTTTTTCTGAACGTCTGGTTAAATCAAAAGATTCCATCAATGTAGATTCAAGCTTCATTTCAATTGAAAATGAATCGATAAGTATAGTCTTAAGTTCAGAAATCACATCTTCTTCCTGTAGAATAAAGATTCTAATATCATCAAATTCTGATAGATCTGTTAATTCATTTTTTTCTGCCTGATTAAAGATAACTGGGTCAAAGTGCCTTTTTACTGTGGCTCCCGATAAAGAATCAATTCGGAAGATCTCTTTCAGTTCTTCATTTTCTGAAAAGACAATTCTTGCTACAGATGAAGTATAATTTTCTCCATTCGAACTCTCTAAAAGAGATTCCTCGGGAAAGAGATTGTATTCACACGAGTATCCCTTTGAATTGGCATAATCTTCCAGAACAGCAATAAAATTACCAAAAGAAATAATAATTTGTCTGGAATAGGGGTCCGTTGCAGGAAGTAGCCGGCTTGAGTCGATGTATAGGTCTAAAGCCAAGGGATTCTTTTTATCCAGAACAACTTGCCATGGCTGCATATTGTGGGCACTCATAGCCCATATGGCATGATTTACAGCATTATCCCTGATATCAGCAGATTCTTTTATCAGACTACTGCTTTGACATGATAATAATGCTGATATAAACAGGAGAACCAGAATGGTCAAAATAACTTTTTTCATAATTGTCACCTTGCAGTTACATTAAGCTGATTGCCAATTTCTGTCAATATTTTTTTGTATTATTTGAGAAAAAAAGAAAAGTATCATAGCTGGAATTAATAAAGGAATTGGAAATAGAGGATTCCCTGGTTATAGAGTAAGTGATTTTCGATTTATCTTGATTCATAAATGAGACTGCCAGGTTTTATCAGCAGTCCCATTTCGTAATTACTCTAGAACAACTCCTACTGAAAATGTTCCGGTGTAAGCAGTCTCTGAATAATGAGTTCTTACATCAAGGATTAGTGTTTCTGTATCTGTTGCTGTAAATTGGGGTGGAGTACTTGAGCCATCATTTCTATTTGTAAAATATTGATTTAAAAAATCACTGTTCTTACATGAGACTACTACATCTCCGGTGTATGATGGATGATTCTCTCTATCATTCCAGACGACAGAATATGTGTTCCCGGCAATGACATCAAAAGAATATAATATACCACCACTAAATGCTGATATTAGATTTCCCTCAAACCAAATTCCAAATGTATCAATCATTGTATGTTCCACTCCCTTGCTTCTAATTGGGATGGTAAAATTGTTTTGATTAAAGTCATTGGTATTGACCATAACAACAGAATTAATCTCTCCAACAACAGTTGGAATTGACACTATTGAAAATGTTGTGGAACCATTTACCGGAACAGTCGTTGCCGTTGGAGGTATAATCGAGAAATTAGTAGTATCGTCGAGAGTTATGGAGTTGATATCTAAAATATCATTACCTTCATTGAGAATTGTGAACTCCACTGTTCTCTCCGGACCATTCGTTAACTGATCTTCAAACTGATATCTATCACCACTGGTAAGTTCTGAATTGTTCTGCTCTATATTTATACGGGGTGTTAGTCCAAATCCCCCGACATCTATTGAAAAGGGAGAATAATCGGGATCATTTGATGGAATCGTTACTTCGGAATAATGTATATGAGGTTGAGAAGATGTAAAGGTCAGTCTGAAGGTAGTGCTTTCTCCTGGTGCCAAGAATGACTCTGTCAGAGTAGTGTCAGCTGAAACGGCACCTGAAGCAATGACTAAATTAACTCCTGTTAATTCAAGACCGATATTACCATTATTGATTATTGTAAATGTTTCAGAGATAGAGCTGCCAATTGGCAGGGAACCCATATTATAGAAATCATTGTGTGTTAGTACTCCACCACTTTGTCTAGAAACACTTAATATTGGTTTATTTCCGTCACTATACATATTGACAGAAAATGATTTGGTCTCAGAATTATATATGTTTGTATCAATTTCGACATTAACCGTTTTAGGCCCTACAGATTGAGGTGATAATCTTAATAAAAATTGTTTACTCTCGCCAGGCAAGAGGGTCGCTCCCGGATAAACTTCCGACAGCGGAGCAATCGAATAATCAGATCCGGATTGTTCTAAATCTATTGAATTGATCTCTAAGAGTCCCTCACCATAATTATTAATAGTGAATGCTTCATTTTGTGAACTACCAGCAGTTACCGTACCGATGTCGATTATTTCCTGATTGTATAAAGGATCACCTCCATGAGATATGCTAATTTTAGGATAGGCATGAACCTCAACAGAGAATGAACCTATATCGGTTGCTTGGACTCCTTCGATATAAATATACATATATTCCTGATTGTATATAGTGTGATTAAAAGTTGTTTTTCCTGTTACATTATTAGGAAGAGTAGGATAGGTAGTCGTATCATTGTAATGGTAACTAATACTGTATTTAATATCCCCGGTATAACCGGAATCTTCATTTTTTCCTTTAACAATAACATCATAATTTCGATATGAAATCGCCGGAAAACGATACCAGACGATTTGCTCCTCTCTAACTAAATTGTTTTGGTGTACTTGGGTAAAATCCTCAACTTGATAAGGTAGGCTTCCTTCTTCTATATTCATAGGACTTTCCTGACAATAGAGCTTGAAGGGGATGCCTGCTGCTTCACGGAAAGGCCTTACTCTATACTCTAGTATCTTTCCACCGGGAGCAGAAATGTCATTATATGTTACCCAGCCACCTGTGCCTGCACTTGGTGGAAGGGTAGCAATAACACTATATTCTCCACCAAACTCTTTCCTCTCTATTTCAAAACCGGTTTCATTGTTAGCCCAATCCCGGAAATTCAACTCAAATTGAACCTCATCAAGAACTTCAAGATCTAACACTGGGGAAACCGGAATAGCGGGGAGGGAAAAACCAGTGACAATGGCTGGTTCTGACTCATCCTCTTCGCTGCCGTAGCTTTTATAGGATACAACTTTTATATCAACAATCTTATCTGAACTGTAATGATAATCGTAATCGATAATACAATTTGTAGAATCAGACCGCATGCCCCAGACATCATAGTTGTCAAAATATATGGTAAATCCATCTTCATCGCTTGAGTTGTCCTGCCATGAAAGTGAGATATGTCCGTCATTGAGTAATTCCACTTGAAGATTTGTCGGTGCTGCCGGTTTAAAAGGAGTAGTCGTGGATATTTCTGAATATTCTGATTCACCCATATGGTTATACACTTTAAACCGATAGTAATATGTTGTGTTTTCAAGCAAAGGACCATTATCGGTAAAGGAGCTGCTGTACATATAGTCATCTTCTTTAATCACAGTATAAGTACCATTAGAACCGGTTTTCCTTTCAATTATATAAGCAGTAGCGGTAGTCGAAATATTTTCCCAGTTGATTCGGGTATTTACTGTACCGCGACTGTAGATACTGCTTATCTCCGGTTTTTCCAGATAAATGGTTGTTGTAAAACTTGCGGCAGACGACCAATTGCCGGCCTCGTCCCGAGTCTTAATCTCGAAGATATGATCTCCCGTATGCAATGGATCTGGCGCTGTATACGCAGTGGTGGAACTATCACTGTTTATCCACTCTCCCGAGTCCAATCGATAGCTATATTCCACTACATCCGCGGTTCCGGTCCAGGTCCACTGAGGAGTGAGGTTTTCCGTTAAGCTGTTTCCATATATCTGTGGTAAAGATGGAGGTGTAATATCATATACACTTGTGACGCTATTAGAGGCAAAATTACCATTGCCTCCTGGATCCTGACAAATATTTTCCGGAATAGAGATCGATATATCTCCTTCACTAATCGCATTAACGATTATATTATAATGATCAACTGTGAACTCAAATGACTGGATACTCCCATTTAATACGGTAACATCATCAGAGGTAAATCCGGAGATCGACTCGCTGAAGGTAATGTTGAATTCAAATTGAGAAGCATTTGATGGACTATCACCAGCAGCAGCTACTAGTGCTGTGGGGTTACTGCTGTCGAAAACAAAATGAAATGCATTTGATTCATCATTGAAATTGCCTGCATTATCCTCAACCTTATTTGCGGGAAGAGATACAGAGACATTGGTACCAGAGGGTATAATCTCAGCAGTAAAGATAATATTATCTGCGGTTTGAAT
This sequence comes from Spirochaetaceae bacterium, assembly GCA_016342385.1. Taxonomy (GTDB): domain Bacteria; phylum Spirochaetota; class Spirochaetia; order DSM-2461; family DSM-2461; genus Spirochaeta_F. Next base: position 9,264 of record JAEINM010000090.1, read on the forward strand.
GTTGGTTACTGTTCCGTTAACAGCAGAAAAATCAGCATCATTCAAAGAGACAATCCATTCAGAAAAGCTTATTGTAATTGGAATCGGTGCAGAGCTTACCGGACTGGATATGGTTGAAGTTATCTGTGCTGTCGGATTTGTAATATCATAGTTAACAGTGCTTGAAACCAATCCGGAATTAGGATTCCCGGCATTATCAGCAGTGCAGTTTTCCGGTACTGACAGTACTACATTGCCTTCTGCCTCAGGATTTACCTGAATATTAAAATCTTTGTTGTTTGAACTGTTGAAAGAAGAAAAAAACCCATTCTCGAGAATTAAATCAGATTGTTCAAAACCAACTGTTACTTTATTAAAAGTGATATTAAATTCAATAGGATTTCCGTTTTCATTTGCATGAAGTGAAGTTATTGTTGCCAATAATTCTGAAACATCAAAGTTAACAACCAAAGTATTTGATGAGAGGTTTTCATTGCCGCTGGCATCCATAACACTGCCCAGAGGAATGGACAACGAAACAGCTCCCTCATTCTGCGGTTCAACAGTAATTGCATATGTCTGATCATCTATTGAGCGCAGATCAGATAAGATACAGTTTTCGTTTATTATATCTTCACTAGAAAATCCGGAGACTAATTCGCTAAAAGATATGGTAACATCAAAAATAGGTTGATTTGTATTGTCTCCAATGTCTGTAGATAATTGGACAGTAGGAGAATCTCCATCGGGTGTATCTTTAATACTTACACCTTCTGAGACATTACCGGCTTTATCCATGGCTTTTATGACAATTTCATATTCGGTATCATTCATCAACCCGGAAATCAGGACACTTGTCTCAGTCCCTTTGACAATAAGAGGCCGGCTGATTGTACTGACTTCAGGCGTAAGTTCTAATTGAGCCTGTTCATAATCTTCTTCAGGTGGATTAACCCAGGTTAATAAAAGATTGCCATTACCACTTTGTGAGTTTAGCTCTGTAACATCACTACAGGGCGTGCTATCTGTTTCCGATGAGGGTTCTATAATAGGTTCTATAGCAGGTTCTATCGTAGCTATCGGATTTACACAACTGACAAAGATTAAAATGGAAAAATAAATAAATATTTTTACGTAGCTTTTCAACATGGAGATTCTCCTACTGAATTGTTTAATATGACTAACTTTTTGATTAGAATTTATTTTGAATGCAAATCAAAGATTGGTTAATATATCATGCTGAAGTTCTATCGGTCAATCTAAAGCTGCTATTGAGATGTCAAACACTTATTTTTAAAACAGCACATGATGATCTTAGAATTTTGTAGTGAAGTGGAGGGCTGGCATGAGATTTGATCGAAACGAAATATCGAGCAGATTTTATGACTGGTTATTACAACATTCAAAAAATGAAATCTTCTATGTAGGTAAGAATACACTTTCTAATATCTCAATAAGAATAAGTCATGGATTTATAAAAATGTCACCTCACAATTATGCTATACTTCTTTGAAAAAGAAATAAGGATAATTAAGATGAGTGATATGAGCAAAAATAAAATGGCTGTAATGGCAATACCGAAACTGATTTTATCTATGTCTCTACCGGCCATAATCGCTATGATGATTCAGGCACTCTACAATATCGTCGACAGTATATTTGTCTCAAGAATTTCTGAAGAGGCCCTAACCGCTTTATCTCTTGCTTTTCCCGTTCAAATGATTCTGATTTCCTGTTTTGTCGGACTGGGAATCGGGATCAATTCATCGGTCTCCCGAAAGCTGGGAGAGGGAGATATTGATACAGCGACAAATATGGCTGAACACGGTTATCTTCTGGCACTGATATTATATCTGCTAGTGGCTATAGGGGGATTTTTATTTGTAGATGATTTTTTTAGAATATTTACAACCGATCCTTTAATACTCAAATACAGCATAGATTATTCAAGAATCATCCTGGTCTTTTCTTTCGGCAGAATCTTTGCCCAGGCGGGAATGAGTATTTTACAGGGTAGTGGCGAGATGATCAAACCTATGAGAGCACAACTGATAGGAGCCG
>JAEINM010000091.1 GCA_016342385.1 Spirochaetaceae bacterium
CCCATTAGAATTCTCAATTCACACTTTACACCATCAAAAAGTCAGCGGAGAGTGTTAAGAAAAAACCGGGAAACCCTCGTCCGGCTCAATCATCCCCGGTACTCCGATGAAATTTTTGAACTATACTGCAAACATTCGAAAATCAAATTCGGCCAGGATAGCGAAGTTTCCAGCTTTCAGGAGAGCTTCTTTACCCCCGCCGTACCCTCTGTGCAGAGTGAGTATTACATAGAGGGGAAACTGGTCGGTGTGGGATTTCTGGATATTAGCCTCAATGCTCTGAGCAGTGTCTATTTTATCTATGATCCCGATTATTCTTCCTATAGTCCCGGAATCTTCAGTGTAATGAAAGAGATCGATATAGGTCGTGAGCTCGGTATTTCCTACTACAATCTGGGATTCTGGATTTCTGAAAACAGAAGAATGGCCTATAAGGGCAATTTCCATCCCTACCAGACTTATCACTGGGAGGAAAAAGCCTGGCACAGGGGAAACTGCTACGAATCAGATGAGTCCGTACATATTACCGATGAAAAAGACATAAAAACTCAATAGAAGAATTCCTTCGAAGCGGAAAACCTTTTTATCTGCTGTTATAACCACTAAAAGTGCAGTGGCTCCTAGAAACATGGGAATATGGAAACTGGCCAGCGCCTGAGGAATAATCAGTTTTCCGAACAGGGCGGGTATTCCCATGACAGCCAGGGTATTAAATATATTTGAACCGATGACATTTCCCACAGCCATTTCGGGATTTCCCCTTCTGGCGGCCTGTATGGTCACCATGACTTCGGGAAGAGATGTACCCAGAGCCACTGCGGACAGGGCAATCAGTTCAGTTCCGATACCGATAATTTGTGATATTTCAATTACGGCGTTTACAGTCCATGTCGCTCCGATTACCACCAGAGCCGGTGAGACAAACAGCATAATCCATGTAAAAACAGTTAATTTGTGCTCATGACTCTCTTCAAATTCTTCCAGCTCCTGATCGATATTTCCGTTTTTAAAAGAGGTGTAGATGTATAGGATAAGCAGGATGATACAGATGATGGCTTCGGGGAGCGAGAAGTTTCTGTCTATGACCATAAGACTGATCAGAATGGCCGACCCAATGAGAAACGGCACATCTGACCGGAGAATATCGTATTTAAGATCAAACTTTTTCCCCACAAATGCCCCGACTCCCATAACCAGGAATATATTGGTGATGTTGGACCCTATGGCATTGGCCACAACAATTTCGGAATTCCCCCGAATGACTGAGGCGATGGATGTGGCCAGTTCGGGAAGAGATGTTCCGATTCCTATGATAATGACACCGATGACAAAGCTGGGTATCTTAAAATACAATCCGATTTTTTCCGCTGCCGAAATAAACCAGTCGGAAGAAAATATCAGCAGGGCCAGAGCGGCGGCAAAAACGGCAATCCATAGAAATATCATTTAGAATCCTTCAGGGTATTTTTTACAATTATAGTCAATTTGGTTCTCCGGTTAAATAGAAGATTAATAAAAAGGTACTATCCCATTCCCGAGCGAACTGTCAGCATCTTGTTATCGAAGTCTACATCTGTAATTCTCGGACAGAAGCTTTCAGTAATTCACAGTCCTCCCCCATAGATTATTTTAGCCATGAATTTATAGGGATTATTCATCTGTTCAATAATTCTTTTTTACTTCAACCCGACTTAATAGGACGGGAAGTTTTCTTTGTTTTCGCGATGATACAACAGAATTGAGATTTTCGTTTCTTTTTGTCCAATAAAGAAAATTAAAGATATTTCGTCCATCTTAATTTCAATATAAATTTCAACTTGTAATAATATTTACAAATCGGATAAAGAATAACAATCATCATAGCCCATACTATATATGTAAAAATAAGACTAAAGCTAAAGAGAATTGTATTATAACCTAAAATATCCCGAAAAGTTGCTGATATGAACAAGATCAAATACAAGTGAACAATGTAAAAAAATAATGGAGTTCGGCCGAAAATTAGTAATGGATTGTTTTTTTGGGGATTGAATCTTTCCAAAAAACTAAGCATAAGAAACATAGGTCCAATTGTCATCAATAAAAATAAAAAAGATGGTGGATATTTTTCTAAATTCAAAAAAGATATAATAGTGAAAGCAAATGATTCCTGAACCTGGAACGGAACTGGATTACCGTAAATATTAAAGAGTCTCAGTATCATAAATAATACAATAAATATTGAACCGGTTGTTATTAGAAACTTCCCTCTGGAAGATTTTTCCCAGTAATAGATTTCACCTAAACTATACCCCAGTGCCATTACTCCAATCCATGGTATTAGAGGGTATAAAACCCTGATTTCATTTTGAGAAGAGATTCTGATTATATTGCTTTGATGTAAAATACTTAATATTAAATTTGAAAAGATATCTGAAGAATTGAATTCTGGAATTAGGTTATGAAAAGTTATTACTAATAAACCCAATAATCCGACCAATCTGGATGGGAAAAACTGTAATATAGATAATATTATCATAGATACACCAATTACCCAAATCACCTGAAGCACAGTACCACCCCAGATAATAGAAACTACTGTTAATTCTAATAGAATCAACAATAGACCTCTTCTAAATAGTAAAGAGAAGCATAATTTATTTGATTTAGAGTTATTTTTCTTTGATATATATGCAGACATACCTGTCAGGATTACAAAAATAGGAGCGCAAAAATGTGTTATCCATCGGGTAAAAAATAAAGCTGGATATGTATTAAGAAGATCTGTCGGATTGATTCCAGTTCCACCATTCCAAAAACCACGAGTGTGATCCAATACCATTAAAATCATTACAATAGCACGAAGAATATCAATAGAAATTATTCTATTATGTTCATGTTCTAAAATGCGATTTTTCGTTATTTTCAATTTGACAATCCATTTTGTATCTTCATGGAGATGTAATTCCTTAGTAGATCATTCTTAATAAATTAAGGATATAATATCATAAATCAACATCCCTATACCAATTATTTTTTTATTGACCAACAGTCAGCAAGATAGTATATTTATACTAACCGGTGGTCAGTATCGGTGGGAGGTGGTATTTTGCCCTTAAAGCTATATGAGAAAGAGAAGATTTTAGACGCCTGCTTCGAAGTCTTTGTCCTCCATGGGTACGTGAAGACTTCTACTGCCATGCTTGCCGAGGCAGCAGGAATATCAAAAGCCCTTATTTTTCATCATTTTGAGAGTAAGAAAAAACTCTATATCAGTATTTTAGAAAGATGTTTCGATCAAATGAGCCAGGAATTGAATCAGGCTCCTCCTGTTGAATACGGGGACTTTTTTGAAGCGAAAGAGCATAACGGACGAAAGACCATTGACTATATGAGAAAGAATCCCAAGCTGAACAGGATTTTCTTCGAAGCTTTTTACTCAACTCCCGATGAACTCAAACAGGATATTCTCAGGTTCAAAGCCCATATGGAGGAAAAGTATGGAGCCAAGAATAGAGAGAGGGAAAACCGGATGATGAAGTTGTTCAACAAAATATCCCTGAGACCCGGGGTGGATCCCAAGGAAGCTTATGAACTCATTCAAGTTGTTTCTGAACACTTCAGAATGAAGCTGGCTTCGGAATTAACAGATACAAGTAAAATGAATGACCATGGGTATTGGGAGGATTTTTTTCAAAAAAAGAATTCCTTTCTTCTTATGGTGAGATACGGAATCGAAGATAATAGCTGATTTTGCGGGAGGAGAAGTTTGAAATCATATATTCAAAGAATTCACAATAAGGCTCAATGCGATATTTCCCGTGTGGGCGGAAAGGGTGCTAATCTTATGGAACTGTCTGCCGTTGACGGGATAAATGTTCCCGAAGGTTTTTGCATCACTACAGATGCCTATAGAAAAACATTTGAGAGCTGCGCCGAACTGAACAGCTTATTGGCTCGACTCTCGACCATGGAGGTTTATCATAAGGATGAAATTACCGGGCTTACCAAAGAAATCCGCCGCGTCATTGAGAATAGGGAAATTCCTCAAGATATAACAGAGGTTATCGAAGCTGAACTGCAAACTTGTGGAGAGGAGCTCTCCTATGCCGTGCGTTCTAGTGCGACAGCAGAAGATCTGCCTGCGGCATCTTTTGCGGGACAGCACGATACCTATCTGAACATCATCGGAATGGATTCGATTATTGCCCATATACGTAAATGCTGGGCTTCTCTATTCACCGACCGGGCAGTGATGTACAGAATCCACAATAGTTTTGATCATAGAAAGGTTTTTCTGGCTGTAGTCGTCCAGCGTATGGCTTTACCTGAATCATCGGGAGTTATGTTTACGGCTGACCCGGTCACATCGAACAGAAAGATCGTTTCAATTGATGCCAGTTATGGCCTCGGTGAAGCTCTGGTTTCAGGATTAGTCAACTCAGACAACTATAAGGTACGGGAAGGCAAAATAACTGCTATAACAATTGGAAAGAAGAACCGCGCTATTTATAGCTTGAAAAGTGGCGGTACAGAGGAACGGGAAATTGAATCTGATTTGAGAGATATGCAGACTCTTACTGATGCTCAAATCCTGGAACTGGAACAACTGGGGAGACGGATAGAGACGTATTTCTCATGCCCTCAGGATATAGAATGGTGCCGTTCTGAGAATGGATTTTTCATTGTTCAGAGCCGGCCGATCACGACCTTATATCCTGTCTCCGAACGAAAAGACGGAATGAACCATGTGTATATGTCGGGTGGTCATTTGCAGATGATGACAGAACCCATCAAACCGCTGGGCATGTTTTTCCTGAAAACTGTTCTGGGACACAATCCCGCGGTGAATCGGGAATTTGGTGGCAGGCTCTATATTGATTTAAGCCAGGATCTCAGTTCTCCAATGGGACGGGCCATGACTCTCGGTATAATAGGGGCTATGGGTGATGATCTGCTGACCAATGCTCTGAAAAAATTGATAAAGCAGAAAGGATTTATTAAGACGCTCCCGAAAGGCAAAGACCGGATGATTCAATTGGGCAAAGAGGATGTTACCTTTGCGCCGCTGATTCATGCGGTCAAGATCTACCGGAGAAACGACCCGAAAATTATCAGAAAGTTTATAGAAAGGGAAAGACGATCAATAGAACAGATGCGACAGGAGATAGTGAAGCTATCGGGAGATGATCTTTTCGCCTATATCCAGGATGATCATCATGATCGCAGAAAAAAGGTTACACCTCCCGATGTCGCCGGAGCTATTGCGGTATCGCTTTTGGCAGGACAATGGTTAAACAAAAAAATAGAAAAATGGCTTGGCGAAAAGAATGCTGCTGATACCTTTATCCAATCAGTACCCAATAGCATCACAACCGACACAGGCCTCTCATTGCTGGATGTGGGGGATGTCGTGCGTAAATACCCTGAAGTTCTGGCCTATTTTGAGAAGGCAGAGGATGACACTTTCTTCGATGATCTGGTAAAACTTGAAGGCGGCAGTGCGGTCAGTCAGTCAATTCGGGAGTATCTTGATCAATTCGGAATGCGTTGTTCCGGTGATATTGATATCACCACAGATCGCTGGAGTGAAAAACCGACACAGCTTATCCCCATGATTCTGAGCAATATCAGAAACTTTGAACCAAATGGACGAATGGCAAAACATGAACAGGGCATCAGAGAATCAGAAGAGAGAATAGAAGATCTCGCATATCGCCTGGAGAAGATGCGCGGTGGAAAGAGGAAAGCAAAGAAGGTAAAAAAAATCGCAGGAATTATACGGAACCATATCAGCTATCGTGAATTTCCAAAATTCTCCTACATTCAGCGATATTTTATCTATAAACAAGCCCTCCTCAAAGAAGCTGAAAAGCTTGTGAAAAAAGGGGCCCTCCAGAAAAAGGAAGATATTTACTTTTTGTATTTCCATGAGTTCCGAGAGGCGGTAAAAACCGGCACGGTAGACTATAACCGCATTATCAAAAGAAAAGAGGACTACCGGGACTATGAAAAACTCACACCCCCCAGAGTCATGACTTCAGATGGTGAAATCATCACAGGGGAATATGACAGGAAAGACATCCCCACAGATGCTCTCCCCGGTGTGGCAGTCTCTTCGGGTGTTATCGAAGGGCGGGCCCGAATTGTAAAGAAGATGGAAGATGCGGACCTCGAGGAGGGAGATATTCTCGTTGCCCAGTTTACCGATCCCAGCTGGACGCCTCTTTTCGTGTCTATCAAAGGCCTCGTCACAGAAGTGGGGGGAATCGCTACTCATGGCGCTATCATCGCCCGGGAATACGGCCTTCCCGCAGTTGTGAGTGTTGAGAATGCGACCCGCCTGATAAAGGATGGGCAGATGATACGAGTGAATGGTACGGCGGGCTATGTGGAGATAGATCTGCCGGAAATATCTGTATAACCTGGAACTTCCCTTTTCTAAGAGATCGCAGAATCTAGTTAAGGAGATGATAATGTCTTTTTTTTCTCAGCTAATATTGATAAACATATTGTTTATTTATTAACTGATAATAGTTCTCTCATTTATATCGGTGAAGGAGTCGATTATCACAGTTGTAGCCTTCTCGATCATATCTTCCTGCTCATCTACTGATAATGTTTCAGGGCATACAACAATTTTAAATATCGGAGAGGTCTGTTCTATGGGACCATCTTCAAATAGAATCCCCTTATCCAGTAAGATATTTTCAGAGAGAGAACAACCGTTTTTGATCAACATATCGGGAACATCATTCCGGAATCCGATACTGGTATAATCTACAGTTCTATCTCCATCGACCTTTGGTCCAATGCCAATAATGGATCCGGAATATGTTAGAGCCAGAGAACCTCTGTCATCATTCTTCTCAAACACATCGGTTTCCACCATACCCATTTCTAACATCTTTTCTTTAAAGACATTTTCTTTTTCAATCCATCCCGCTATCAGCCGATCCATTGTCTCCTCATTCGATTCCAGACCAAATGATACAATCACGTCTTCCAGGTGCTTTTTAATGTGTCCCGGTATACTATTTGAGTTAGCCATATTTTTCTCCCTGCCTTTAGTATAGTGGAAAAAATATATTTATTTCAGTTAATATATATTGTACTTATAAGGGCATTTTTAATTCTTGAGAGTTTTCTACAGATTGGGATTATTATTGGTTTGATTTGACTTTTGGATTAGTGGTCGTTTCCCTGGTCGAAGAGAATATGTTCCGGAATTTGATTCCCGGGAAGAGAAAACTATCAAAATTTATGAGGATATATATAAATTAATAACAACAAATTACGAGAAATCCCCTTCACTTGGCTGTACTGATTTTCAGAATAAGCCGTTGAATAGAACCGATCAAGCTATAGAAATGTATAATAAAGCCTTGCAGTTGAATCCCGATTTATTTTATTCCCAAGCAGATCTGGTTGATCTTATGCTGAAAGAGAAACGCTATGATGAAGCAAAAAATCTCATTGATGAATTTATAAGCAACATTGATGCTTAAGCGCTAACGAGCAGAGAGTGATTTTTGTCAGTGTATTTGCCGTACTGCCGGCTAAAATCTGTTTGTCATGAATGGTTCCGATACAATTTAATTAAATCGTTGACAGCTATAATTACGAGTCTTACTGTTAATAGGAAATTACTTAGTCATATAATTGATGGTATCAAAGGGGTTCCAGTTGAAGATTTTTTTTCTCTCTCTTTCCGCAGTAGTTCTTATTTTTAGTGGGTGTGTCAGTTCTGGGTTTAACATCAGCTCATCAGATGGTGTAAAGGATAAAGAAACTACTTCTATTTCTTTTGATGATATTCAATTCAACAGAATTGAGACAAAAGATATTGGAATTGTACTTGATACACAAACCGATCTTTCACCGCGAGCTGTTTTAGAAACAGATAATGGTGATGTCATTCTTATTACTGTAGAAGCTAAGGCTCAGGAATATTTTGGACCTTCCGATATTGTTTTAGTCAAAATCGATCCTGATGGGAATGTTATCTGGAAGAAAAAACATCAGACTCCTGTAGACGACATGATGGCTGGAGTTTCAGATGCCATCATGACATCTGATGGTAATATCGTTCTATGCGGTTGGATAGGTAAACTTTATCCTCATGTACCAGCTCTATGGAAGTTTAATTCCGAAGGTGAATTTTTATGGCTTGATACAGCTAAAGATAATAGTTCTTATTCTTCCGTCATTGAAGATGATGAAGGGCATTACCTCCTCTTAAGCGAAAACGATAATATATTGAAACTTGTGAAATATGCGGGCAACGGTATTTTGGAGGGAAATATTATTGATTTTTCTGTTTACAATATTAGTGAAGAATATAAAAGGAATTTATTCGTAGACGGATTTTGTCAACTTCCGGATAACAAAGGATACATGGTTACTGGTGAATTTTCTGCAGAAGATCTAAAATCAGATCTCTATTTAGCAAAATTTAATAGTGATTTCGAGATGCAATGGACCAAGGTTTTTGATTATGCCGGGTGGGAAAAGGGAGCGAATATTCAATTACTGGAGGATAACACTCTTCTATCAACCGCATTGCTACGGAATGGTTCTAGTTTTTCGAAAGATATTACCCTATTACAGAAATTGGACCTTGATGGAGAAGTCTTGTGGAAAAAAGAATATTATAATATGGGTTCTCTAAAACTTGATTCTAAAGATAGTCACTGGATTATTGGTTCCACCTATAAAGATAATAATGTCATATTATTCAACTCGGATGTGCATGATGTTGTGAAGTGGGTCATCTCTTTAGGACCAGACCTTGCTAAATATATAAGATCTGTGAAAATATTAAATGATGGATCAGCAATTTTTATTGGCAATCAACCTCTAACTCATGATTCAGAATGGGTAACAACGGTTGTCTACAAGCTGGATCCCGATACTGGGAAAATGCTTTGGTAATTAAGTTATAGGATAATAGAAAATGGATCTCCACAAGATCTTCTCTCCAGATCGCAGGAATCTTGTGGATCCGATATTCGGGGGGGGGAGGCTTCTCCTTAACCCATTAATGTGTAAAAAAACTACCATAAATTTATAGTTGTGCTATAGTAAACTGTGAAACTTTCTACCCAGGGCTCTAAAACAATAACAATAAAAAATGAGGGAAATGGCGAATTAAATATAAGTAACATTGCCATAAGTGGCGATAGTGAATTCGCCGTGACTCACGATCTGACATTTCCCCTTGTCATTGGCTTTAAGGATTCTGCCAATAGTGTCGAGATTCAGGTTTCTTTTTCACCTGTTGATCTTACGGCCTGTTCCACGGTTATTACTGTAAGCAGTGATGATGAAGATGAGGAGAATTTTATTGTTAATTTTAGCGGTACAGGTCTTTCCGGTACGGCTCCGACTCCCGGTAATAGTGGGACTTTAGACATTACAGATGTCGAGGAAAATACTCTTACTCTGGCCTGGACTCGGGCGACTGATGTTGAAAGCCCTCAATCTGCTCTGGAATATAAAGTTGTTTATTCTGAATCGGTAGATATTAGTACTGTTGCTAGTGCCAATGCTGTTGCTTCTGGTTTTGTACTCTTCGACTGGGGAACTTTTCCAACTTCTGTCGCAGTTGATTCCCTGATATTTAATACAGATTATTATTTTGCCGTTATAGTTCGCGATGAGGTTGATAATATGGCTTTATACACTATGACTCTTCAGAAAACGGCTAGAGATCCCCGTTTGTATTGGGCGGAAGAAGGAACTTCGAAGAGTATTAAAAGGTGTAAACTTGACGGAACTGATGTAGAAACAATTGTGACTGGATTAAATGAGCCAAGAGATTTAGCTATTGATGATAATGGTGAATATTTATATTGGGCTGATACTGGGACTCAGAGTATACAACGAGTAAATCTTGAAGGGACACAGGTAAAAACTACTTTATATGATAATGCAACTGACAGTGTTGATGCACCCTGGGAAATTGTCTTGGATAATACTAATAATCTGATCTATTGGACAGATAAGAATACTGGTGAAATCTATCAGGGTAATATTGATGGATCAGGCAGTCCGATTGTAGTATTAACAGGATTAAGTGATCCAACAGGCTTAGCAATTGATTTTACTGGTGAAATAATTTATTGGTCAGAAAGTCCAGATAGTACTTCTACTAAAATATCAAAAACTGATCTTCCAATTACCTCAACTGTAACTATTGTTAATTATTTAGACGATGGGGTTGTTTATCCATATTCTATCGATATTGATTTAAATCAAAATTATTTGTATTGGACAGAAACTGTTAATGTATCAGGTAAAGTGAATCGTATATTAACATCTGATAGTGATTATTCGATTTTAGATTCAGATTTATTATTTCCATGGGGTATTTATATTTATATAGATAGTACTGGCGATGACTTTGTTTTTTGGACAAATAGAGGATTAATAAATACTGGATCAATTAATAGTATTAATCTTACAACTTTATCGACGAATCTTGTTTTAAGCTCATTAGCATCACCAAGTGGAATAACTATTTATTAGTTTTCTGTTGAAAGAAAAGTATTTAACTAAAAGAAAGAGGAGAATTAAAGTGCTTTCTATTTATAAAAAGATAATTTTTATCTTAGTATTCTGTATCTTTAGTATTATTCCAAAAATATCGGCCCAGTGTGGTTCTCAATCAGAGATATCTATTGATTTTCAGGTTCCTGTTCCATCTTCACCATTTGTGTATATGCATCATATTCAATTAGAGATAACACCTACACCCAATAATATATTTTCATTATCTACTCACTATAACTTACAATCTCCATTAGGTTCGACTTTTAGTTTTACAATTGGAGAAGAAAAATTCATTGAGACTTTTGAATGGTATGTATTATTATCTTGGGATGGATCTAATGTCATTCTAGATATATATGGTGATATCAATATTGATCCTCCTTCACAATCAATTTATAATAATAATACAGCTCCAGTCTCACCAGAAAATTGGACTTTTACAATTACAGATATTGATACTACAGATATGATAGGTGCAACATATTCAATTACAAGTCGTCATTTTACTGCACCAAGTACTTGGACAACACTCTCATCCCCAAATGCAGCAACCATAACCAATGATCCTGATAACCCCGATCCGGTGGTGTCATTATTCACTTCCAGTACTGCTACGGGAACAACTTCTTTAGATGTAAATTTTACAGCTGCAGCAACGTCGCCCAATACGGCAGGGCCTTTTGATTTTATTATAGATTACGGTGATTCAACTGACGCGACATTCAG
>JAEINM010000092.1 GCA_016342385.1 Spirochaetaceae bacterium
GTTTTATCAACTGCATCAAGTCTTCTGACGGGAGTGCTGATATTATCCATCATACCTCCCTAATTTTTAAAATACATATATAAATTACTAACAAAACAGCGAAATGTTTAGAACTTTCCACTGTTTCCCGACAAATTACTTTTCCAGTTTTAATGGCAGCATAGCATAAAAGGCACTGCAGACTTCCAGGTCTTTGACTCTAGTGATCTCATTGGGGGCATGAGCCTGAGCTTCATCTCCGGGACCGAATCCGATTGTGGGGATTTTATGTCTGCCGCATGTGGCTACACCATTTGTAGAGAAGGTCCATTTATCTGTTTTCACTTCACTACCATAAAGCGCTTTGAATGATTCCTGTCCGGCTCTAACCAGTTTGTGATCTTCATCAATTTTCCATGTGGGAAAATAGAGCTCCTGACTGTAATCAAAATCTCGATATCCTCGTCTTGTATAATCGGGCATGGTTACTGATTCCGGAGCTTCACCAATTGCTTCAGTAATATAATCCGTAACTTGTTTTATTGCCAGTTCCGCATCTTCTCCCCATGTAAGCCGTCTATCGAGATAGAGTCTCGCCTGGTCCGGAACAGCACACTGACTGGGTCCTTTGACATCAATCTGAGAAACAACTATTGTCCCTTTTCCTAGAAATTTCTCTTCATCGGGCTGAAGGTCGGCATTGAGCTTTTCCATAGCCAAAGCTGCTCTTGCCGCTTTATACGCCGCACTGACACCTCTTTCTGGAGCAGAACCATGACTGGACACACCTTTGATAATGACTTCCATTTCCATTCTCCCTCTGTGCCCTCTATATAGCTGACAGGAAGTAGGCTCTGTTGATACGACAAAATCGGGAACAACTTTTTCCTCTTCAATAAGATATTTCCAGCACATACCGTCACAGTCTTCTTCCATTACAGTAAAAGTGAAAAGGCAGGTGTACTCACCGTCATAGCCAAGTTCTTTGATGATTCTACCGGCGGTGATCATAGAAGCGGCTCCCCCTTCCTGATCAGAAGCTCCGCGACCGTGTACAAGACCGTCTTTGATCAGACCGGAAAAAGGATCCAGATTCCACTGAGATGGATCTCCCACTTCTACTGTATCGATGTGTGCGTCGAAGGCGATCATTTTAGGACCATTACCAACACGACCGATAACACTTCCCAGACCGTCAAGTCGTACTTCGTCAAATCCCGCTTCCTCACACATCTTGACAATTGCCGCACAAACCTCTTTTTCCTGTGCACTGTAAGAAGGGATTTTTATCATTTTTGAAAGGTTCTCAGCTGTATAATCTCTGTATTTTGCAGCCAATTCTAAAATCTGTTTTTCATTCATTTTTTAATACTCCTATATCTATATATCGATATGGTTGAGACAAGGTATGCCTTGTCTTTGCACCATGCATCGCATTAATCTTTCAGGTCATCCATATTATCCCACAATCGTTGGGCCTGCCTTCTCGCCTCTGCATATATCTCAGATACATCAAAGGGAAACTCACCATCTTCAAGTACGATTTTTCCATTGATCAAAACGGTTTTTACTGTGTCAGATCCCATTCCGAAAGCTAGATGTCCGGCCAGATTATCCCCTGACATGGGTGTAGGGCAGTGATAGTCAGCTATGACTATATCCGCTTTGTAACCGGCTTCCAGTTTTCCGAATTTTCCGTCGAAATTTCTCTCAAGAATATCATTGCCATTAAAGAGGAATTTCAGATAGCTGTCGGGCCACATATCACCATTGTCATCCTTATGTTTGAAATAGGCGAATTTAAACTCTTCAAACATATTGCTTCCAATACCATCAGTTCCGAGAGCCAGGTTTTTATAAAGGCTCAGTTTCTCGTTATAACCGATCCCGTTGTTCATATTGGACCGGGCATTGTGAACCAGATACACATCTTTTTCATTCATGATTTTAATATCATCATCAGAGAGATAAACACCGTGAACAATGATCGATCTTTTATTGAGCAGACCGAATTCATTCATGCGGGCAATCAGATCCTTGCCATATACAGCATGGGAATGAGAGACATCATAAGTTCCCTCCGCCACGTGGACATGAACTCCACGACCGGTTTTTTTTACGGCATCTCCCATTAGCCTGAGTGCTTCATCGGGAAGAGTGAAAGGAGCATGACCTCCGATATGAGTCTCTACCAGATTAGAACCACTTTCTTTTTCGGAATCGATAAGCCGAGCAAATTCAAGGCTCTCTTCAATACCTTCAATCATCTGGTCACGGCCATTTCTGTCGGTGATTTCATAACAGGTCATACCGCGGAGTCCCACTTTTTCAAAGGCATCCTTTAAAGTTTTTAAGGAACCTTTAATAAAGGAGGGAGAGGCATGATGATCTATAACGGCAGTAGTCCCGTCTTTAATAGCATCGAGAGCACAGACAAGACCGCTGTAATAGAGAATGTCTCTGTCTATAGCTCTATCCAGTCTCCACCAGAGATTTCTCAGTATAGAGACAAAATCAGGTGACGGTTTAATATTGGCAGTTATTCCCCTAGCCAGACCTGAATAAAAGTGGTTGTGCGAACAGACTATACCGGGATAAACCAGCTTTCCAGTTCCATCAATCACTTTATCCGCTTTATATTTACCACTTAGATTTTTACCTACCTCTTTTATCAGCGTGTCTTCAACAACAATATCCACACCAGCTTTAACAGAAGAGGGTTCAAATTCTACAGCTGTTGCATTTTTAATTAGGGTAATCATTTTTCCACCTCTCTTAAAACCCATGAATTCTGTCTTACTATGATCTCAACCATTGCAGCAGATTGTTTCATATGATCGGGAACCGCAGTTATTTTCCCCTTTTTCATCTCCAGTGCTTCAACAATCTCACCCGATCTCACAAGCAGCTTTTCACCTTCCAGAAAGAATCCCGGATTTGTACTGTTCTTAAAGTCATCTAAGAAATTGAATACTGTAAATTTATCTTTATAGGGGCGCCCCTCTGTATAGGGACAGAACCGGGCACAGTTTCCGCACTCATTGCAATAGGCATCGATGTGGTAAATCTGATAGGGATCAAAGTAGCCATCATCTTCTGTAACGGGAATAGCGACATTCGCCCTGTTGGGACAGACTTCCACACAGCGGTTGCAGAGGAAATTACATTCAATACAGCGCTTCCTCTTTTCGGCAATCTCTATAAAACCTTTCTTGGCCCTAATCTCTTCAAGACGGGTATGGGGATCGACATAGGGGAATGCCTCTATTCTGCAAAAATCTGAATCTTCCCTTTTTGCAATCCTGTCAGAGGCAATACGGCCTTCCTGAATACAGGCGACAATAGTAGACGGTCCGGTTCTTCCATCTCCGATGAGGAATACATTTTCAATAGATGTTTCAAGGTACTCGTCTGTAGTGACCCAGCCGTTTTCAGCAGGTAACCCGCTTGCGATCAGGGTTTCTGTATCTGTCGATTCCCCGATTGAAGGGATAATCAGATCCGCCTTAATAGTGATGGTTTTAGCCGTAGGTACTGGTCGTCTTCTACCACTGCCATCGGGTTCACCCAATTCCATGACACGACAGATCACGGTACCGTCGGCATTGAATTTTTCAGGATCTGTAAGGAAATGGAATTTAATATCGTCTTCCAGAGCTTCATCATACTCGACTCTCGCGGCGGGCATCTCTATGACAGACCGTCTGTAAACCACAGCAACCGATTCTACTCCCTGGAGTTTTTTTGCAGCTCTTGCCGCATCCATAGCCGTATTTCCAGCTCCTACCACTATGACATTTTTTGCCGCCGGTAGCGCTTTTCTATCATTATTGTATAATTTGAGAAATTCCAGAGATGGAATGACATGGCTTTGTGCCCCTTCAATATCATAGGCTTTGACTTTCTCCGCCCCTGTGGCAACGACGATGTACTTGTATCCCTCTTTTTTAAGATCATCTATTTTAAATTCAACGGGCACTCCATATTTGAACTTGACTCCATGGGCTTTGACAAAATTGATATCATGTTCAATAGCCTCGGCGGAAATTCTGAACTTGGGAATAACATGTTCAATGACACCACCGGCACTCTCATGCTTCTCATGTACGGTCACATCAAAACCCTCGCGGGCCAGAAAGTAAGCGGCCGACAAGCCGGCAGGTCCACCACCGATAACAACAACTTTCGCTTTCTTATTCTGGACCGGTTTCTCCCACCGTTTCATATACTCTTCAAAACCGTTTAGAACAGCTTTTTTCTTTGCTTCGCGGATTTGAATAGTCCCCTCATAATCCATTCTTGTGCAGTTGTACTGACACTGATGATCACAAATATGACCGGTTATGGAGGGAAGAGCATTTTTTTCATATATGACATCGAGAGCTTCGGCAAATCTTCCTTCGGCAACAAGCCTGATGTATTCGGGAATATCCTGATGAATGGCACAAGCCACTTTACAGGGAGCAATATAACAGTCATTGAGAGGAAGATCCTCATCGACTTCCACTCGGTCATCTCCACGACTGGACTTGAGACTGTACTCCTCCACTAAGGCCTTATCAGCGAGTATTCTGAGTTTTTTAATATCGATTTTTTCAGGATAAGTACAGGTTTCAGATATTTCGGCAATCTGAACCATTCTATTATATCCCCCGGGTTTAAGCATCTCTGTGGCAATAGTCACAGGTCTTATACCCGTTTCGAGTATATCCTGAATATTGTGTGCTCCGGCCCCACCGGAGAAAGAAATGGGTAAATCACCCTTAAATTCTTCAGAAAGTTTTGCCGCAAGATTGATCGATAAGGGGAAAAGAGCTCGTCCGGACATGTACATTTCATCTCCCGGAAGACGTCCCAGATTGTTCACAGTTCCAAGTGTGTTTGTTAATTTAACACCAAAATTCTTGCTCTGTTTCTCTGCTTCCGCTCTAAGGCGATGAAGCATAGAAACAGCCGCATCGTATTGAATATCATGATCAAAAGACTCCTGCTTCAGTCCGACATAATCAAAACCGGCATCATCGAGTATCTTTCGTACAACAGGAAAAGAAAGGAGAGTCGGATTCAGTTTAACAAAGGTCTCAAGCCCCTTCTCTTTTATCATATACATACAGATCGCCTCAATTTCATCGGGAGGACAACCATGCATAGTGGAAAGTGTCACCGATCGGCATATTTTCGTCGGGATTGATGACGGTAGAGATCTCAAAGAGTCCAAAGATCCTTCAAGACCGGTGCCTTTCAGAAAATCTCCTCGGGCAATAATCTCCTCCAGAGACTTGATATGCTTCTTAAATTCATCATGTTCCGCTGATTCCATCAGCGAATTAATAAAGACCTGCATTCTCTCCGTCTTAATCCCTTTAAGGTCATAGCCGACACTCATATTAAAAATAAATGATTTTTTATTGGAAACTGCCAGGCCAAACACCCGCTCGACAAGATGCAGTATAATCCAGGCCTTGGCATATTCATCATAAGCTTTTTCCAGAGTAAACTCTGTTGACCATTCAGTATTGAAACCTTCATCATCAGCATCGATACAGGGTTTTTCAATTTCCAGAGTGTCCATAATCTGAACGGTCTTCAATTCAATAAAACGGCTTCCTGTCAGATAGGAAACAACGATATTCTGGGTCAATTGGGAATGCGGTCCCGCTGCAGGACCTAAGGGAATATCACAATTTTCCCCGAAAATATTAAATTGCCCACTATCTTTCTTTCTGAAAAAATACTCTTCAGAAATTCCGAAAATTGATCTCTGACTTCTATACTCATCAAAGATTCTATTAACCAGCTCTGTAAAAGAAACCGGATGCATTATATCTCCCATTTATGACTCCTTTACTTTAAGAAACTCTCTCAACTGGATCCCACAGACATATGCGACATATAAGCATATGACGGAACCTCACTTATTCATATTTTCAGACAATTGTAATAATCTGAAAATGTTCTCTTATCAATCTCTATAACTATAGTAGATTGTGTCTGTTTTTTTTATATGAAAAATTATGTAAAAAGCTTTAGCGGATTTGGAAAACAAAAAATTCAAATCGGTCTAATCCATCCCCTGCCTGTGGAATCAGCCCGAATCTGTTTCTTCACCGAAGCTCAGATTCATGCCGGCAGTGACTACCGGGGATGCCTTGATTGTATGTTTGTCATACAATTACACTACAAGCCCATTATCTGCCCCATTTCTAATTTTGTAAATAGAAAAAATGAATTTGTTTAGTTTAATGAAATAATAGGAGATTGATTTAGCAATAGACTATACTGGAAGAAAAAGCTGCCAAAGGAGTTATTATGGATTTCATAACAGTATTCGGAACAATAGCGTCGGTTATTGTGGCCATTTCCCTCACCATGAAAAATATTAAAATGCTGAGGTTTCTCAATTTTACCGGGGCTACACTATTTGCGGGATACGGTTATCTTATCGGATCTCTTCCGGTACTTGTTGTCAATATTTTTATAGCTATAATCGACATTTACTACTATATACCGCTTATACTGAATCGGGAAAAATTTGACTTTATCACCAACAACAATGAAACAAAATACTACTCCCGCCTGTTTATCAAACACTATAAAAAAGATATTTTAAGCTTTTTCCCCGACTTCAAAGAAGAATCTCTACAAGAACTGAGCAGCGCCTACATATTGCGCGATATGATTCCGGTTTTACTGATGCTATACAGAGACACTGATGGAGAAAATATTGAAATCCTTATGGATTATGCCACACCTCAATTCAGGGATTATAAAAGCTCCAGCTATTTCTTTGACTATGCGGTGCATCATCTGGACATTGATACATCAAAGAAAAAATATTTTAAAGTCCATTCTGCCGTTGCCGTCCATGACAAATACCTTAAAAAAATGGGTTTTGAGAGAATTGAGGATTCAAATTATTTCAGAAAAGCGATTTAAGCATTTTCATAGTAGGGGCAGGTCGCGGCCTACCCCTACCAGTCAGTTTATTTTTTCAATTAATATACTGTAATGTATCTCTTCAAAAGCCTTAACTACAACAAATAGTGGAAGTCCTGTATCGATTTCTAAAGTGTAATGAATTGAATCATCGCACAGTATCGGAGCTATAGGAGGCTCATAGATACGACAAAATATCTGATCTTCTATTTCAGCTCCATTTTGATTTACAAGAGACAGTTGTATGACATATACGACTCCATCCACCAGAGCGTCAATGTACCACGCTCCCTCTAGCTGAAGAGAGATTTTATAATCTCCGACACCCCAGGGCTGAAATTGAATCCAGTCTTCATTTTCATGAGTTATGGAGTGTACAGCACTGGACTGACTACTCACATCAATCATATCCATAATGGGAGCTATTGGACCCTGATCAGGTTCAAAAACGTCATCGGTAAATGCAGGGATAGCAGCCTCTTCCAGAGTAAGACTATACATAGAACCCAGGACATATCCTGTTGAATCTAAATAAACAGAATCATTGACATATTCAGTACTCCCATCTTCCGGGAACACCCTAAAAATAGCAGCATAAACATTGTAGGAATGATAAGAATATAGCCTATCTATAGTATAATTGGAATCTGACCAACTAATTTGAGAATTTAAAGAAGAAAAAGGCAAGACTGAGTTCTCACTATCTAAAGTAATAACAAGCTGATATTCCTGAAAAAAAATGAGCTCCTGAAAATTGTGCCGATAAAAAATCTCATTGCTAAAGAAATTAGTATTTGAGCTCATCGTCTCTCCAGGAGAGATTGTCTCTTCTACAAAATTTCCTTCAACTGGAAATTCTTCAATAGCATAGGCATGGGAAGTAATAGAAATATCATAAATATTCAGGTCGAAATTCTCTTCATTATCATGATTGAGAGTAATCACTTTGTCCGTACCATCTGACAGAAAAAAATACTCCCATGTATCAGAATTTACCTCATTAGAAATGACTTCATACTGGCTGTTTCCTAAATAAGGATCATCTTTGAAAACCTTTATCTCAATATTGCTGAACGATAAATATCCCGAAGATCTAGATAGTGTGACTTTAAAATAACCATTGTTCTGAACGTTTTCTGTTCTCAAAAGAACAGAGTTGGTTTCGCCGTAGTTGATAATGATTCTCTCAGAGTCTCCATCATTTATCGCAATCTCAGATAGTTCTTCAGAAACAGAATCATCAGCTTTCTCAATTACCCCCATATTCAGCTGGTGGCATGATGGCAGAAAAAACAATACCCCGAACAGAATGATATAGATATTTCTTTTCACTCAGACTCTCCTATAAATTCTAAAAAACGGCGATTTAAATCATTAAAACGACTATTGCTGTATTCTTCAAGCTTACTGATAATATTTTCAGCTGAAATATCCCGGTAGAGAATCTGAAGACTATCTTCACCATATGTCTGGCACCAGAAATAGATAAACTTATGGCTTAAGGAATAAATATCCGTAAATATTTCCTCGTACTCATTCCTCTTTAGACCATAATCGATATAAGAAAAATCGATCCAGTTTTCAAGTTCTCTACATAAAGATGAGTACTTTGTCGAGTCTGATCTGTCATAGGAAAAATATTCTGCTACCCCTTCTGAGAATAAAAATGAAGTTGTATGGCCATAGTATAATGAGAAAAACATATGAACCATTTCATGTTTTAATACATGCATTTTTAACTCTTTATCTGAGAGAAAAAAATCATAATTCAAATAGATTCCATTCTCGTAGGCTATTCCTGCGTCGTTATTAAAATTGGAATCATTGAAATAGATTGGAATTAAAGACTGAATATCTATTCCTGTCATTTTTTGGATTGCTATAAAAGACTCATCTGCAAGAGATAAGACTTGTCTGTATACACTCTCAGAATAATCACCATCACAGATAATATAACAGTAATTGCCCTGTATGATATTAAAACTTTCCGGAGAGGGTAAATATGAACAGGACAGAAATAAGAATACTATGGATAATTGTAATAGATGCTTCAAAGTCTTATCCCTACTGTTAAGGCAATACTATGAGCCGATTCAGAATTTATGGCCTGAGGAACAAATGAACTGCTCTCCCCTTCCAGCAATAATAAATAGTCATCAAACCACTGGTAGCTTAAAGATAGAAAGATTTTTTTTTATGTTAAACGATAGTTCCGTATTTATTTTTATACCCAAAGTTACTGGTGAAACTGATTCTTCATTACCTCCCGGATAATAAATCATTCCGGAAACGGGAATTCCCGCGTAGAGAGAGAGAACTGATCTCAACTCAAACAAGTCGCGGATATTGAAGGAAAAACCATTTTCCGGACCTAGTTTGATATAATAAAGTTCGTTTATTTTTGATTCCTCTTCTGTAACGACTTTCCCGTAATAATTATATACTCCCGATAAACTTACCCCTGTTAAATAATCCAGATGGGATAAAATTGGCAGATAACGGTAATAAAAACCATTCAAATTTAAAACAAGAGCTCTCATTTTGCCTTCTTCAAGGATCAGGGAATTGGCCGTAAAATTATTACTTTCGAAATATGTAATACCCAGTCCGAACTGATGAAATTGATTGTCCCGATTTAAATAATTGTAATAGCATCTGATTTTATACCCGGGCATAACACTTCCATACCAGAGAGAAGAAGATGTCATTTCGGCTTTAGTATAAATATTTACCGAAATTTCACCATCGATCTGTACCGAGCTGGAACTTACAGGGAGAGAAAAGACATATGAAACTATGGATGCATAGATGCAAATTAATAGATATTTTTTTTTCACTGCTGAGGTATCTTACTCGATAAATATATTTTTCTCCAGATAAAACGTCCCCGGGATTGCCCCGATTCAGTAATCTTCCGGAACATCCTCAAAATCAGCCCACTCATACCAGCTTCTCACTTTCAGTTTCTCCGCCCAATGATCGATTACCAGACGATCCTGTTCAGTATTACCGCCGGTATTGGCTTTAGTGAAATCATAGAGAGCTTCTGATCTTTTTTTCTTATAGACATGTTCTGTTCTGGCTGTAAAATCTGTTCCCAGATAGTCATCGAGTACTCTCAGGTAGACATAATTCATTATAGCCGAAGCGTCAAAGACAACAGAGGGGCTTAAATCCCGAACTTTAGGATGAAGTGTGGTTATATAATCATTGAACTGATTTTCCAGGACATTCTTCTGCAACCTTCTCAAATCAGGATATTCTTCGAATATAATCTTCTCTACGACCAGATCCGCCGGCTGACTGATTACCTGATTGATAACTCCCAGAATCCACGAGGAAACCATTTCGTTGTTATTCAGAACTTCCCGGAGCTCGGGCTTCACTCCCGATTCAGCCTCAATCTGCATTTTAGCGTTATTGATATTATCCTGAAAGGAAACTCCCATCAGCCGTTTATCTTCAGGTGTTTCGAAAGTTCTGATTATCTGAACACATTTACAGCCAATCAGGTGATTGATCTCTTCGGGGCTCTCGGCATTGTAAAAGATTCTGTGAGAGCTATTGTGTCTCCGGGCAATTTTCACTTCTGCCATGGTCGCCATGGAGCTTACCGGGATCAACTCAACAGGTTTCTCTGATTTCTCATGTACTTTACTGATTATTTCTTTTACCGAATCATATAATTTCATTAGTGGTAAAATATGCCATAAAAAAAGAAGATCAACAATAAGGCGTTGGCGGTTTTTTCCATATCCACTATACTTTCCAGTAATGGAGATGGATAAAGACATAGCCGAGAAAGAACACAGGCACGGAGCCTTCCATAAAGACAGGAACTGGTATCGTCTGGATAATGCGGGAAAAGTCTATCCTGCGATTTTATCCCACAGACGGACATCTCTTTTCAGAATCAGTACAACCCTCACTGAAACAGTCAATGTCAGCCAGCTGCAGAGAACTCTGGAGAAAGTCATAAAGCGCTTCCCCTATTTTAATGTTCAGATAAAAGCCGGAATGTTCTGGTTTTTCTTCGAAACCAATGAACACTTACCAGTCATCGAACAGGATTCCCGATACCCCTGTATGGCAATGAATGTCAAAAAGGAGAGGATGTATCTTTTTAGAGTCCGGGCTTTTCATAAAAAGATTTCTGTAGAGTTCTCACACATTCTAACCGATGGAACAGGGGCACTGATATTTCTGAAAACATTAATCTGCCAGTATTTTATGGATAGGGGTTGTACCATTGATATATCCGGAGATCCGTTTATTTTTGATATAAATACAAAACCCGATCCTCAGGAATTTGAAGATTCATTTAAAAGAGTCTACA
>JAEINM010000093.1 GCA_016342385.1 Spirochaetaceae bacterium
TCATAACCATCACCTCTAAGTTTTTTATACAGATCACGGTCTAATGCATCGAGAGAGACAATCCACTGAACAGATTTATCATATTCTGTGGAAATATCTTTTATTTTCCTGAGAATCTCTTCAGACCAGCCCAGTCCCGATGTTTCTATAATTAATGTAAGATTTTCTCTTTCCAGAGTTTCCTGCACCAGAGAGATAAAATCCTCATGGAGAGAGGGTTCTCCCCAAGCCGAAAGTGCTATATGGGCATCATCACTGAATTCTTCGATTTTATCGAGTATGATTTTGTAATTCTCCAATGTCATTGATTCTCTCTTTTCAATAGATACGGCCTCTTTCGAAAAGGGGCAATATGAACAGAGCTGAGGACAGCTGTCTGTTATCTGGATCTGATAATAAGCAGGTTTTGTCCGAAGAAGCGGAGCAAAATCTTCTATTTTATCCAACAGACTTTCTGTGTTTACAATACCTCTTTTGATAAAGCTCTTCAGCAGTTCACTGTTCCGTTTATTATCACAGCTGAGACTAATTCTATACATTCTCAAATCGATAGGAGAAATCTCGGTCTCGATATCAAAAGCATTAATATCCTTTTGGAGAATATTAAAAACCGTATTCCGGGTAATATCTTTTTTGCTCCCTTTTGAAAGCTGATAGAGAAGTGGGATATCAGAAGACCGGAGAATTTCCGGAGAGAACCCCAATGGGAACCCGTCGGCAAATGTATATCCCGCATAGTATTTGATATGATTTCCATACATTTTATCAGTCAGTTCGTTGTCTAGAAGAGGATAATCTCCCCAAAAATAGAAAATATTATCATAAGAATTGGAGAAGCCGGAGAATACTTCAAATAGATCTTCTTCTGTCCATTTTTCTTTGACTATTTTTTTTAGTGACGAATCAATCATTTCATCTTTTGAGAGGAGAATGCAGGTTTGTTCTATTTCCGGCAGTTTCGAAGAGTAAGCAAGAACTCTTTCCATAACTGTCTGGTCAGCGAAAAAATCATAATCGAGATATTTATTTTTGTTAATTAAATTTATTACAGCAACGTTACCCATATTGGTATTTATCGTCATTTTTTTCACTATGAATTAATTCTTTTTTATGTATATCATTTTAATATGTATGGTAATGAAAATCACTGCTATTCGGTCTCGGAAGTAACGGCATCTATTAAAATGCTGCTTGAATCGAGATTTCCTCAGATTCTCATGGAAGGTGAAATCTCCAATTACAGACCATCCAGTGCAGGCCACTGTTATTTTTCGTTGAAAGACAATCATTCAATTATTCAGGCTGTAATTTTCAGGGGCGATGTTTCGAAGCTACCATTTAAACCTGGAAACGGAATGAAAGTCAGAGCCACAGGGCGTATAAGCGTTTATCCTCAAAGAGGTAATTACCAGATAATCTGTAGCAGTCTCGAAGAATCGGGAAAGGGCAATATACTGGAAATACTGGAGGAAAGAAAGCAGGGACTCGCCGCGGAAGGACTTTTCAGCAGCAAATATAAAAAAGAGATTCCTCAATTCCCAGAGACTCTTGTAGTTATAACTTCCCCGACCGGTGCAGCACTAAGAGACATTCTTCAAGTACTGAAAAGACGAAAATCCCCTGTTCACATACGGATTCTCCCCTGTGCTGTTCAGGGTGATAATGCATCTGTTCAGATTGTGAAGATGATTGAAGCTGCCAATAAACACAAACTGGGAGATTTGATACTCCTGTCGAGAGGTGGGGGTTCAATTGAGGATCTTCTCCCTTTCTCAGAAGAAAATGTTGTACGGGCTATCTCATCATCATATATTCCTGTCATTACAGGAATCGGACATGAAATAGATTTTTCACTATCAGATTTTGTCGCCGATCTTCGGGCTGCGACTCCCTCTGCAGCTGCTGAACTTGTCTGTGAAAGTTCGGAGGAAACTCTAAAAACCATAGAAAAATTTATTAATGAAATGGAGATGACTATTCATTCAAGAATTAATCTTATAAGGGAAAAAATGAAAACTTTTTCTCACCGGGAAATATCCCTTCATCTAAAAAGGTATCTGGATCCTCTTATTCTCCATCTGGATGATATAAAGGGTTCGATGCAGAGAGAAATGCTCAATGGCCTCTCTTCAAAAAAGCACGCCATAGAACTTGTTAAGAAGGAAATGGAGGGAAACTCCCCGCTGGAAATCCTGAAAAAAGGATATTCCCATGTTTCAGATATTCATGGACTGAGTGTAACGGACTCGGGGACTCTTAAAAAAGGAGACCATCTGAATATCCGTTTTGCATCAGGTAAAGCAAAGACTCTTGTAGAGGAGATAGAATGAAAGAACAGAAATTCGAAGATAAGCTGAAAGAACTGGAAGTACTCAATAATAAGATAAAATCCGGAGAACTGGCACTGGATGAAACCGTTGTATGCTTCGAAAAGGGTATGAAAATTGCAAAAGAACTAGAAAAGGAGATTAACAGTATTGAGAGAAAAGTTGAGATTCTAATCAGTGAAGGCAGTAGGGAGTTTAAAGATTTTCAGGAATAATGATCTTATCGCCTATGACAATCCCATTTTCCTTAAACCAGCCCTGATTCATCTCCAGAGCGTATTTAACAGAACGGGAAGAACTGACAGATCGTTCATCGAGAGGATACATTTTGTGAATTTCCTTAATCTCTCCGTTTCTGGAAATATAGGCGATTGATAGAGGAATAAGTGTATTTTTCATCCAGAAAGAGAGTCTCTTCTCCTCTTCAAATACAAAAAGCATTCCCCTGTCTCTAGGGAGTGATTTTCGATGCATCAGCCCCAGGGCTCTAGATTCAGCCGTATCTGCTATCTCCACATGGATTATTTTATCACCGACTTTCAGTTCTGCTGTCCTCTTTTCAGTTGTACAGGAAATAAAAACCGATAGTAACAGGAATATATATGCTGCTCTCTTCATACTATTTTACAGCTCCCCCATTAAAATGTATCGAGAAAATCCTCTCTGAGGACTTCCTCATGTGATCTGTTCAGTTCCGATTCTTCTATGAGTGAACTGAAAACATTGATATTGACATATTTAACCGTCAGAGGGTACTCCAGAGAGAGTCTGTTATCATTATCTTCCCATATCATGCCGGTGGGATCAAGAGAGTCGGGATTTCCGTATTTTTTTGTAAATCTTGTCTGGAAAGTATAAAAATCTATCATTTG
This sequence comes from Spirochaetaceae bacterium, assembly GCA_016342385.1. Lineage (GTDB taxonomy): Bacteria > Spirochaetota > Spirochaetia > DSM-2461 > DSM-2461 > Spirochaeta_F. The sequence continues at coordinate 3,200 of JAEINM010000093.1, forward strand.
ACGATTCATAATCAGAGTAATCTGATACAGCTTCTCTTCAAAGAAAATGAAATATGCCCTTTCTATAAAACCGCTTCCCGCCGTATCGATAATAGTTTTATCGGGAGCCAGCATCATACTGACATCGGGATCACCTCTATAAGCAAAAAAACTGTCCGATTTCAATTTATTTTTTACTGTTTCCAGAGAATCTCCAAATACAAAATCATGAAAGCCTCCGGGAATACTTTCCATATTCTCCTGACTGAACAGATTAGCAGCACATATGAGGAACAAAAATTCTAAGAGTAAACATTTTTTTATAAGTGACATATATTTTCCTATCGGATGATTATTCAAAATCATTGATTTATTTCCATCAGGAAGTATTATAGATGTATGAATCGTTTTATTAAATACTGCTTGCTCTCATGTCTCTTGTCTCAGGCTGTTTTTTCTTTACATAGCCAGGAGTCTCAGATAAAAGAGACAATTACAGAAAAAAAATATTCCATGGACAATTATGTCCGCTCCCCCCTATTCAAGGAACAGGACCTTATTTATGGTCGAAATGTGAGCTTTGCTCAGGGACTGGAAATTATATGCCTCCAGGACAAAGTAAAAGCTGAGATAAGCGGATATGAGACATTATATACACCAGTTGATCTGAATAATATATCCTCTGGTGTATACACTGTAAAACTTTCTAAAACAGGTTATTATCCAGCAGAATTCCGAATCACTATCTCCTCAAGGGAAAGAACTTCTGTTGAAGTATCCTTAGTGCCCTATGTTTGTCGTCTGACAGTTGAGGGGCTTCCTGAGAACGGGGAGATCTTTTTAAATAACCAGAAAATGGAGAACGATGTCTTCGATGCTCAACGGGGAGTCAATCACCTCAGAATCTCTGCTTTTGGATATGAGGATTATTCTGAAATAATTTATATTTCTGATGAAAATGAAAGAATCATTGCACCGGAGCTGATCAAAAAAGAATTCAGCTTTCATGAACTAAAACTGAACAGAAATACAATCTGGCTGAATGACAGTCGTTCTCAGAAAATAGTCAGAATCTCTCTGTTCCCCCAGGCTCCCGGAAGAGGTGAAATAAGGATTTCCAGAATCTCCGATGGAGAGGTTATCGATTCTTCCGAATTGGTTTTTGATAAAAGTCAAATAGACTACTATCTCGACTTTAACCTTATCGAAACAAGCGGAGAAAACAGATTTCTGGTAACTCTTAAGGGAACTGACGGGAAAAATTCATCTCAAGTACAAACAGAACTGGAGATTAAGAAGGGGACTAAATCGGTCTGGAGGAATAATTTTAGCGGTTTCAGCGGATTCCTCTACTCCCCCACGGCCGACTCATTACCCGCAGGTATCAGTCAACTGCAGAGTATAACAGGTCCTGTCTTCCAAACTGATGAAGTAGAAAATATGATTTTCCCTGCCATTTTCAGTCTCAGAACAGCTATTTTTGATAATCTTGAAATCGGCGCCGGTGCCGCATTATATATATCTCCCGATTTAAATGAGACTTCTCTGGGATTTTTTGCCTCAGGAAAATATATTTTCTTTCAATCAGAGGGCTCTAACGGTTTCTCTCTGGCTACAGGTCTGTCCGTTAATTATAATGGGAGAATCTCTGCTTATAGTATGATTCCCTCCTATGATCCCTTTTCGGGATTAAGTGGCCTGTCCATTGTGACCCCTCTGCAATACAGAATTCACTCCTTTACTTTTGTATTGACTCCGGAATTCCGCTTTTCCCCCTCCTATCCGGGTATAGAAGGAGGTTTCTCAGCAGCTTCTTTCAATATATGGAACTATTTCAGAGCCGCGATATCTCTGGATTTCGGAAATTTTTCTCTTGCCCTATCGACAGCGCTACAGAGTCCTTCCTATATGAAAAGAAGCAGTCAATGGCCTTTTTTTATTGGTCTTGATTTAAACACCACACCTGGAAGTTCAGGTTTCTCTTTTTCCTTCTATGGGGGGATGAGATATTTGAGAGATGAGGCTCTGCAGATTACAAGCGGGTTTAGCGCGGGATTTATATTCTAGAATAGAGATAGAGAAAATAGATAAGTAAGAGAGACAAAATGATTATGGCCCCATAGGCAAAGAGCTTAGAAATATTCAGAAAATCCCTCTTATTCTTTTTCTGATCCTTTATTCTCTTTTTTTCCACATCTGTCAGATACCCGCAGGAAGGGCAGCCGTGGAGAAACTCCTCCCCTTTTGCCGTATAGGAACAGACCGGACATTTTACAGCCCGGAAGAATCTGCCGCAACCGGGGCATCTCTCCTCATCAGGTCTGACCGCTTCTCCGCAGAAATCACAATGAAAGGACTTGGCCATGTAATTTCTCCCTTATTTTAACCTTATAGCGAGAACAGTTAAATCGTCATACTGTGCTGTTTCTTTCAAATGAGTGTAATAGATATACTCTGGGAATTCCGGATGGTCTATGGGATACCTGAAATACTCATTATATTGATCAAAATGTTTCTTGAGGAAATTATCTATTTTTCTATCGACCATTATTCTATCATTTACCCCTGCGTTGGGATCTGGAAAGAGACGGAAAATCTTCTCTACAGATAATAGACCCAATACTCCATCTTCAATAGAATCATCACATCCTGTAAAATCAAAAGTTAATTTCTGATCGGAAAAAGGATTGTGGTGTTTGATCAATTCATAAGTTGTCCCGTTAACCAGGGCATTACAAATTTCATCAATACGTTTTAATCCCATTTCTTCGTTATCAGAACTGATAAGATGCGTATCGGTGTCCCGATTCTCTGTTGAACCTTCTACTCCTGAAAAATCACATCCTTCGCATTTTATTATCTCCAAAGCACTGTTTCTAAAATAACTTTGAGACTCTTCGACACCATCTGTAAATAAAAATAAAATATCTCCCGACCTAAAGTTATGTATTTCCTGTTTAAAATTCACCATACTAGAAGGGAAAGGGCCCGCAGCTGGTGCTTTGAAAAGTTCGATTTTATCCATTTCTCTTTTTTGGGCATCAAAATAATGAACAACATTATCCCCAGCATTACTCATCCAGGTCTTACCTGTTTTAGTATTTATAAGAACGATAGTAAATGCCGCAAATCGACCGATGAAATTCAGTTCTTCAATCAGGTCATTCACATTGGCAACCATCTGATCGAGGTGGATTCCATCTTTCTTCAAATTCAGGTTTTTACAATAGCTGTTAAAAATGGTAGCCACTTCAACCATGATTAATGAAGCTGGAATATCTTTCCCGGAAATATCACATTTAATACAGGCATAGTGATTGGCATCGATCTTTCTATAGCTGAAATAGTCCCCGGAAACCCCTTTGGCACCTTCATAATACCCATAAAACTCTGCAAGGTCGTTATACTCACTTCCCGTACTCAGTTTTCTGTCATCACCGGAGGGAACAGGCTCAAGAGGGATGAATTTTTTCTGCACCTCTTTTCCTAAGGTTACCTGCTGGCTTGCTACAGCTGCTTTTACAAGACCGGCAGCCATATCATTGATTGTGCCTGCCAGGTCAGCTAACTCATCTTTTGATTTTACCTGAATATCCTGTCCTTTCAGCTTTGTTTTATCTTCAGTATCTCTAATTCTCTCAACCCCTTCTACCAGTTTTTTGATTGGGTTGATCATAGTTGAAGCCAGGATTAATGCTCCGACAACACCGAGGGCAAGGGCAGCAAGTGATATGAGAACTGTTATGCGGATCAGGTTAATTATAATCTGGTCAATTTTATCCAGGATTAATTCGACAGAAACTCTCAGACGAACTGTACCCCGATAGAAAGTATCTGATGTGGAATCCTCATAGACAATAGGCCGGTAGAATATATACTCCATCTGGTTGCGATTTAACTCTTCCGGAATGTACTCGGGATAGACAAAGGTCTTATCGGCAATATTGGTCAGTCTCTCATCAAGCTGTTCCGACAGTTCTCTGATATCATCATTAATCAGATTGATTTCCTCGGCCGAGGCTCCTGAAACAGCCAGTTGAACCCCTTTTCTATTGAGCTCGGCTATCTGAGCGGGAATGTCTCCAACGATTTCTTTTCCCTGCTGATTTATTGTATCAGCCACTTCAATCAAACTTGGAGAAATCTCATCAAAAATCTGTTTTTCTCCACCGATAGTGTATTCCTCGACCAGACCGGCTTTATAGAGAAGAGAAGAGACTTTTAGACGTGAAGACAGTTCTGTATCATCAGCTTTTTTATAGACTCCCTCCTCTTCTTTGTAAACAGAATAAATCTCTAACTGTTCGTCTTCAGAAGAATCTGTAAGCAATTTCTCTAATTCCTGCCCGGACAATGTTTCCGGCAATATAAATTTGCTGTTGATGTCCGGATCATTATGGGCCCAGATATAATTATAAACACCGGGATCATCGAGTCCGAGACCAGTAATGGTTGTGTAGAGAGCTTCATCCATAGCGGAGATCTGTTTGGGTATGACATTTAAACCCAGAGATCGGTCCAGTGCTGAAAGCTGGAGTGAGTTCTCCGCTCCGGAAACAAGTGTTTCCAGAAGGAGTTCCGCCCGTTGTCTCATACTGTCTCCGAGATTTTCTTTCTGAAGGTTGATCATATAGAGACCTAAAGATATAGCGATCATCAGAATGACCGAGATAACCAGAGAAAGAAGAGCCATGAGGAATTTAATACGCAATCCGACACCTTTTCGCTTCATAGTTTTTAATTTCTCCTTTTTTAATTCTTCGGTCAATAATGTACCGTCAAAAAGTGCTTTACTATTATATGTGAACTCTCTGAACTCTTTACTGAACTGAAACAGTTTAAAAGAAGAGATCGTAATCAGCAGCCCCAGAAGGAATAGGACAGAAAGGGCCAGGATAAAATTCCCGGGGACAGTTGTTACTCTATAGGGTATAACGTCCCAGATTGATTCATAATCTGTTGAAAAGTCACCGAATTTGACAACACCTGTCGGTTCAAACTTCAGCTGATTCCGGGCAAAAACGATTCCCCGTTCAGGATGTTCAACGGCAATTCTGTAGACCCCACCTTCAATATCATCAATAAGTGGTCCCGAAATAGTTCTGTCATCTGTAACAGAGTAGGCATTTTCTGCCAGATTATACTGTAGATCCCAGGGAAGTTTTCCATCTTTGTCGATTATGACAGACCGGATTTTCCCCTGTGAAGCAAACCCTCTTCCCCTGATTGTCAGTTTAACTCTGAGTAGATCATCAGTCACGGATGTGATGTTGGTTATATATGTTACGGGAATATACTTATTCAGCCTGAAGACCTGTATAGAGGGCTTACTTTTATTACCCGCAGAATCCTCGGCAATGACAGTAATTCCCCAATATCCATTGTCAAAATTATTTATGGAAACTTTATTATCCAGCTTTGCCTCGGTTGTAGGAGTACTGTAGGTCATTCTGCCATAAGAGGAGTCGAGTATTTCCCTGCCCAGAAAACTTATATTATAATAATAACGATTGATTTGCTCTTCCGGGGGATCTTCCCACTGGAGATCAAATGTATTGGAAAGAGCATATCCCATTGGATCAGTCGGTATTTCCTTAAAGACAACTTCTTCCGGAGGAGTCCTGTCATAAAAGAAACTGATAGAAGCTGAATCCGACCAGTTGAGAGCATAATCTTCAGCAATGACCTTAAAATACCAGAGCCCCTCATCGGTAGCCTGGAAGGATGTTCTCCTTCGTAGAGGATCTCCTCTTAAATCCAGTTTACGGGGAGGCTCTTCCAGCGGATCCTGAGTCCAGATATAGCTAAATCCTCTGATGAATGAGGAATCCACAGGCTCAGTCCAGGAAAAAACAGGGAACTCCTGGGAGGAGCGCCTTCCTTTCAGGAAATTTACAGCGCTTACACGGGGAGTATTTACGGTCTGGTCGGGACTGAGGATAACTGACCGGTTATTGGTACCGGAGATATTCTCCCAGGCGATGAGAAGCTCCTCTTCCCCTGTTTCAGAAGTAAAAGGGACAAAAGACCCGTAAGTTGAATCACCATTTATTGTACTGACAATACCATCATCCCAAAATAAACCTCTTTTCTGAGCCATGATTATTCTGTATCCGTCGCGATTGTCAAACCATAAGAGGATCTCCTCACCCTTATAATTGATAATACTGGGAAAAGCCGAGATCCTGAAATCATCAGTGACAATATCAACATCGGAAATGAAATTTCCCTCTTCATCGAGTTGGACATAATAGACCCGGCTATTTAAACCGAACTCATTTCTCTCCCAGACAAGAGAAAGATGATCATCTATTCCAATCAGAAAAGGTCTCTGATTGGAAAAATCGGAATAGTCTATGTCGGGATTGGCCGGATCTGTAAAATCTGAGAGGAGAACGGCTTCTGTCCACTCCCCTGTATCCCTATCGCGCTTTTTAAAAAACAGCTGAAAATTGACACTGGAAATAATAGCTTGAAATACGACATATTCATCGCCATTCCAATGTGTATAATAAGGAAGAAAGCTCTGAAGAAGATTATCGTTTTCCACAAATCGGTTGAGCTGACTCCAGTCATTATTGTCATTTGATTCAGCATAATAGATTGACAGTGTGCCGGGGATTCCCTCAATAAAAAGATCGGCTTTCTGGGTTACAAATAAAATGACACCATCATTTTCTTTTAGAAAGAGGCGGGGAGCTACCAGGGTATTGTCAGATGTAATGACAGATGTCTTTACATAGGTGACTCCTTTATCTGTAGAACGGTAGAATGAGATTGACTGTTCACTATCGGCGAAGGCGACGATTATCTCCCCCTGACTATTGACAACCATGGAAAAGAGAGAGACTTTCTGGTCCCAGGAGAACGGGAGAGTCCCTGTCACATTGACTTTATCACTCCAGTTCAAACCATCTGTAGACACGGAACTATAGAGGGAAAGAAGTCCACCACGTTCATCGTTCTCAATATACTCCTGCCACATAGAGACAATGATACCGTCTCCCGATTGGGTCTTGGGGAAAAAGCTTTTATCGCCTATGACTTTGGGATCTTCCCAGAAAAAATCAACAGAGTAGACCGAGCCGACCAGGGCAAAGAGGAAAATAATAGCTAAGGCTGTTCTTAAATTTGAAGTTTTAATTTTACTCTCTCCTCAAGTTTTAGCAATGGCGGATATTTTGCGCTCCTTGCATCTTTTTTCAGTTCCAGAATAATCTGGTAAGATCTCAGATAAAGCTGCTGTTCAAAAAATTCCTGCGCTTCTCTGAAACGGTTTTCAAGAGCTGATGGCAAAACAATAGTTGCCTGCCCACCTGTATCAATCTGGATACGGTCTTTCAGGGATATGGCCAGAGAATTATCTGGATTGAGCGCGATCGCCTGGTCAAGCCAGGTCAGGGCAATTTCAAATTGGGATCGTACAGCACCCTCTACGATGGTCAGAGCCTGGCGATAGAGTTTCTGACTTTCCGCAAGATCAGCTGGATCGGGAGGTCTTCTTCTGGTCTTCAGAATATCGAACTCGGCGATTGCTATCTTATTCTGCAGTCCCGGATAATTGGCATCGAGTTTACTGAGGTCAATTAACTCGAGATATCCCTCTCCCTGAGTGGATTTATTTCCAGACTGAAGTTTTTCCCAGGCTGAATCAATTCTGTCTGAAAAATTCTCACGGAATTCTACTGGGTTAATCAACTGATCAATTTTCAAACGGAGCAGACTGGCTGCTTCGTTACGGGGCATATGAATTTCTACATTTTCTATATTATTAATAGCCTGACTAAATGCCTGGACACCGGCATCACGCTCTCCCCGGCTGAGAAGATTCACGCCTTTATTGAAATTACTGTACGCCAGATTGAGAAACTGTGTCATCTCATCATAAAGAGGTTCGGTTTTACTAATAGTTC
>JAEINM010000094.1 GCA_016342385.1 Spirochaetaceae bacterium
ATAATTCAGTATTTTCCTGAAATTTTGATAAAACAATGGACAGAAATGACAAAACATACATATTATTGACATAATGAGAATATTTATTTGTATATGGTATTGGATAAATCTTCAGGAATATATGAACTTTCCCTTTTCTAGTTCTTATGCTCTTTAAGTATTGTTGACGATAGTATGCTTTTTTGAGCCTATGATTTGCCGATAATCGCTGCGATATTGTCTGGGAGATACTCCTGTCTGGTTTTTAAAAACCCTACTGAAATGAAATTCTGAGTAAAAATTCAGCTTTTCCCCAATTTCATAGATTAATAATGAGTTGGAAATAAGCATAGATGCAGCAGCTTCGATTTTCAATTTAGTGTAATATTTCATAGGAGTTGTTTTCATTTTCTTTTTAAACAAACGGATGAAATAAGAATCAGTCAGTTTTAATTTTTTGGTTATATCATTGAGAGTTATCTCAGAAAAAATATTATTCTGCATTATCATTAGTGCTTTTTCAATATGTATATTTTCCCTGTCTCCATTGTTCATTTCCTCTGGATTTTCTAAAAGTTGATATAAGAATGACAAGAGTTGGTGAAGCGCTGATTTATTAAGATTTTTTTTATCTGATAATCCTTTTTCTCGAATCTCTTCAAAAAAGAAACGATAATTAGTTCCAATATTATAATAATTACTATTGTGAAGCTCATCCTGTAGTAGCTTTTCATCATCAGAATCATTTTTTTGTACTTTTAACAGCAGAGCATAATAAGTTATCGGTTTTTTCAGGTTGGTGCTTGTAATAGAATGTTGCTCAAAAGGTCCGGTCAGAAAAAGTGACCCTTTTGAAATATTGTAGGTGCTGCTTCCCGATTGAAATGTTCCTTCTCCTTGAAGGAAATAATGCAGTTCATATTCATTCTCATAGTGATTATGAATACGGCTGTGCCATTTTACTTCTTTTTCTTCAATCATCTGATAGACAAAAACAACATCTAAAATTTTCATAATGTCAATAATATGTATGTTTTGTCATTTCTGTCCATTGTTTTATCATAGTTCTGGAAAGATACTGAAAACAACATAAGGTTAAGGAATCCGAAATGAAAACAGTAATTGGCATCGATTTAGGCACACAAAGCACTAAAATTATTTTTTATGATGTTGTGGATAAAAGGATAGTTGCTGAAGCATCAGCTATGCACAAGATGAATAGCAGGGGTGATGGAACCAGAGAACAGGAGGCCAGCTGGTGGATTGATGCGGCTATTGAAGCTTTCGCTCAAATAGATAAAGGAATTCGGGACAGTGCCGTAGCTCTGGGAGTTTCCGGTCAACAGCACGGTTTTGTTCCCATAGATAATCAGGGCAATGTTCTCTATCCGGTTAAACTCTGGTGCGATACTTCCACGGTGGAACAGTGTCATACCATTAATCAAAATGCCGGTGGCATAGATAGGATAATTGAATCTGCAGGTAATCCCGTTCTGCCGGGTTATACAGCTTCAAAAATACTCTGGTTTAAAGAGAACCATAAAAAGTTATATGACAAAATGGAAACCATACTGCTTCCACATGACTATTTGAATTTCAGATTAACAGGAGAAGTAGTCATGGAGTATGGTGATGCTTCCGGTACGGCCTTACTCGATGTAAAAAATAGAATATGGAGTGAAGAGATTCTCAAGGCCCTGGATTCGGATAGGGATTTGCGTGAAGCATTGCCTAATCTTATAAAGGCTCATGAACCAGCGGGATTTGTCAGTTCGGAAGCATCGGAATTATTTGGCATCCCCAAAGGAATTCTTGTTTCATCCGGTGGCGGTGATAATATGATTGCTGCCATAGGAACCGGAACAGTAGTTGATGGTCTTATGACCATGAGTCTCGGCACTTCCGGAACTTTATATGGTTATTCAGATAAACCGGTAATTGATAAAGAGGGAAATATTGCGGCTTTTTGTTCATCTACTGGTGGTTGGCTGCCTCTCTTATGCACAATGAACTGCACGGTCTCAACAGAGATTATAAGAAAACTTCTTTCTGTAGATGTAAATAATATTGATAAACTTGCTTCAAAAGCTATGGCTGGAAGCGGGGGACTCATATTGCTTCCCTACTTCAATGGAGAGAGAACTCCTAACTTCCCCAATGGAAAAGGAACTCTAATAGGCATGGATCTGGAAAATGTTAAAGAGGAAAATCTGATCAGGTGTTCTATGGAAGCCGCCATATTCGGTATGCGTGTAGGTTTAGAGAGTTTTAAAAAACTAGGATTTAGCCCGAAAGAAATTAATTTAACAGGAGGCGGTTCAAAAAGTATGAAGTGGAGACAAATTGCTGCAGACATCCTGAAAACTCCAATAATTGTGACAGAGAATGAAGAAGCGGCTGCTCTGGGTGGAGCTCTTCAGTCTCTATGGGCCTATAACCATATACATGGTGGAGAAAAAGAACTGACTAAATTAATAGCCGATCATTGTAGAGGTTCTGAAGTTCTTCGTTATGAACCCGGATCTGATACTGGTGTTTACGATGAAATATTCAGAAAATATATGAAATATATACATGCATTGAGTGCATTGTTTAAATAAAATGATAAAGATGCAAGATTTTGTGTCTGAACAGAAGGAGACAATAAATATGGCAGATTATTACAGAGGTAATAAAGAATATTTTCCTGGAGTTGGAAAGATAAAATTTGAAGGGAAAGATTCAGATAATGATTTGGCCTTTAAATTTTATGATGAGAATAAAATAATTAGTGGTAAAACGATGAAAAAGCATCTGCGTTTTGCAACAGCATATTGGCATTCTTTTTGTGCCGATGGAAGTGATCCTTTCGGAAATGGCACAATCAGACACCCATGGAAAAATACTGAAGAAAAAGCCGATGCCGCTTTTGAATTTTTTTCAAAGCTTGGAACTCCATATTATTGTTTTCATGACATAGATGCATCAGAAGATGCCGATTCAATAGCCGAATATGAAGACAATTATAAAAAAACTACAGAGATTCTATTGGAGAGGCAAAATGCTACGGGAGTAAAATTACTGTGGAATACAGCTAATGTCTTTTCTCATCCAAGATATATGAACGGGGCCTCGACTAATCCTGATTTTAGAATCCTTGCCAGAGCAGCGACTCAGGTTAAAGCTTCGCTTGATGCAAATGTTATACTCGGAGGAGAAAACTATGTTTTCTGGGGTGGTCGTGAAGGGTATTCAACTCTGTTAAACACTAATATGAAAAAAGAACTCAATCATATGGCACAATTTCTCGCTCTTGCCAGAGATTACGGAAGAAAAATAGGGTTTAAAGGTTCATTCCTGATTGAACCGAAACCAATGGAGCCGACGAAACATCAATATGATGTAGATTCTGCAACTGTAATCGGTTTCCTGAAAGAACATGGACTGGATAAAGATTTCAAATTGAATATCGAAGCAAACCACGCGACTCTTGCAGGGCATTCTTTTGACCATGAACTGAGAGTTTGTGCTGATGCCGGTATGCTAGGTAGTGTTGATGCCAATAGAGGTGATCCTCAAAATGGCTGGGATACCGATCAGTTCCCCACAGATGTTTATGATGCTTTAAAGGCGATGATGGTTATTCTTGATGTGGGGGGCCTCGGAACAGGAGGTCTGAACTTCGATGCTAAAGTCAGAAGGAATTCAACAGATTCAGATGATCTTTTTTATGCCCATATCGGCGGTATGGATACATTTGCTTGTGCCTTGGAGATTGCAGATAAAATTATCAGAGATGGAAAACTGAAAACACGAATGGATAAAAGATATGAAAGTTTTACATTTGGCAAGGGGCTGGAATTTGAACAGGGGAAAATGACTTTGGAGAACCTGAGAGATTATGCCTTACATGATTCCCCTATTAGTCAGGTAAGCGGAAAACAGGAACTTATTGAAAATATCATGAATCAATATATGTTTGCGTAAAGATTTCATAGGACTACTGAGAATAAAGACTGGCTGAATGTGAATCAATCAACCTGTCTTTTTTTGTCTGTTTTTTTTTACTAATAAGAGTGTGTGATTCTTTATCCTGAAATTAGGAGAGTTTTTTCTAGGGGGTCATAGAGAATTTTTATATTAAATACCAAAAACCACCTTAGTGTTGTACTACAATTTAAATATGTTGCTGGATATATATAAAAATGACAAAAATAAAACTATAGATAATAATTATGCTTTAAGCCGGGAAAAGAGAATAATTCTGTATTTCATCGCTCCTGTTTTTTTATTATTACATTCTATTGTTGTGTATCTTTTTTCAATTTCAATAGGAACTCAAGCTGCACTATTCGGAATATTTCTAATATGTATTTATTCATGGTTAACAGGATATATACCTGGAATCATTTTTGCTGTTCTGGCGGGATTCATTTCATCCAGAATATTGATCTTTCATAATAAGGAGAGTATGGATATTGTCCAGTCGATTTTTGGGCTAATCAGTTACCTGGTAGCTGCAGCTGTATCTGCCTTTATTAGCAGTATGCACTACTCATTAAAGAATACTAAGAAGGATCTAGAAGAGGAGCATAAAAAAGCACAGCTGCTTTTATCAAATATTTTCCCGGATTCTATTGCAGAAAGACTAAAAAATGGAGAATCTTTGATCGCAGATCGGTATATTGAATCGACAATACTTTTCTGTGATCTTGTTGGATTTACTCATTTTTCAAGACACCATTCTCCTGAGGAAATGGTGAGTGTTTTAGATGAACTGATATCTTCTTTTGACATTCTTTCTGAATCTTATGGTTTGGAAAAGATTAAAACAATCGGAGACGCTTATCTGGTTGTATGCGGTCTCCCGGAAAAACGGGAAGATCATGCTGTCGCCATAGCGACAATGGCTTTAGCTATGATCCGTGTTGTGGAGGAGTTTAACAGTCGCATGGAACTTGATTTAAAAGTAAGAATCGGGATTCACAGCGGACCTGTTATCGGAGGAGTCATTGGTAAGAAAAAATTTACTTTTGATATCTGGGGAGATACTGTGAACATCGCTTCGAGGCTGGAATCACATGGTATACCCGGAGAAATTCAGGTTTCTCGTGAAACCTATATGCTTTTAAAGGATATTTTTGATTTTGAGAAAAGAGGTACAATCGAAATCAAGAATGTCGGAGAAGTCAAGACCTGGCTACTGAAAGGGGAAATCGGGAAATGATATCCCGAAAAATATTTTCCCCCCTAGTCTTAATCTGCCCTTGCTAGTTTAGACAAGACTAATTATATTCTTTTATAAGGAATAACACTTATTAAGGAAAATCTATGAGTAAAAATCTTTTTGAAAAAGTATGGGAAAAGCACAAAGTATCTGAATTATCTGATGGCTCAACTCAGCTTTTTATCGGTACCCATCTCATCCATGAAGTAACAAGCCCTCAGGCATTTGGCATGCTGGAGGAGAGAGGATTAAAAGTAAAATATCCTCACAGGACCTTTGCCACTGTCGATCACATAGTACCCACGAATGAAACTAAAGAACCCTATAGCGATCCCCTGGCTCAAAAGATGATTGAGGCCTTAAGAAAAAACACGCAATATCAGGGGATTACTTTTTTTGATACGTCCTCGGGAAAGCAGGGAATTGTACATGTTGTCGGGCCTGAGCAGGGCATTACCCAACCCGGAATGACAATTGCCTGTGGAGATTCCCATACAAGTACCCATGGAGCTTTTGGCGCCATTGCTTTTGGGATCGGAACAAGCCAGGTTCGCGATGTATTAGCTACTCAAACTATGAAAATGAATCTGTTAAAAGTAAGGAGAATCAATATCAATGGATCCTTAGGTGCCGGAGTAACAGCGAAAGATGTTATTCTCCATATCCTAAAGGAACTGGGAGTTAATGGAGGAACGGGATACGCCTATGAATATGGTGGTAAGGTCATTGACAACTTTAGCATGGAAGAGCGTATGACTATATGCAATATGTCCATTGAAGGAGGAGCCCGGTGCGGTTATGTGAATCCCGATGCTAAGACTTTTGCCTATTTAAAAGACCGTCCTTATGCACCAAAAGGGGTTCAATGGGATACAGCGCTGGTAGAATGGAAATCCCTGGTCAGCGCAGAAGATGCCCATTATGATGATGTTATTAATTTTGAGGGAGCTGATATAAAGCCTACTATAACCTGGGGTATTAATCCCGGTCAGGGAATCCCTGTTGATGAGCCCATCCCTACTATAAAATCCCTCCCGGTTGAGTTGCAGAGTAGTGCTAGGGAAGCACTGGAGTATATGGGATTCTCTGAAGGTCAGTCGCTCAAGGGAACCCCCGTGGATGTTGTTTTTATCGGTTCCTGTACAAATGGTCGCCTAAGTGATTTAAAAGAAGCCGCAAGGGAGATTAGAGGGCGGAAAGTCTCTCCTCATGTCACGGCTCTCTGTGTTCCCGGCTCTCAGATTGTTGCCGGGGAAGCTGAAAAATTGGGACTGGACAGGATTTTTACCGAGGCGGGTTTTCAGTGGCGCCAAGCGGGTTGTTCTATGTGTCTGGCTATGAATCCCGACAAGCTGGTAGGGCGCCAGCTTTGTGCCAGTACAAGTAACAGGAACTTTAAAGGGCGCCAGGGATCTCCCACAGGGCGAACAATTTTAATGAGTCCTCTTATGGCTGTAGCTGCAGCTGTGACAGGAAAAATCTGTGATGCAAGGGAGCTTTTTAAAGATGAAGGATAAAACTATGGCATTGGAAAAAATAACCAGGCGGACAGGACGGGCCATTCCTGTTCCCGGAGATGATATCGATACCGATAGAATTATTCCCGCACGTTTTATGAAATGTGTGACTTTTGACGGATTGGGAGAGTATCTATTCTACGATATCCGTAAAAATGACGATGGTAGTGAGAAGGAGCATAATTTTAATCAAGAGAGATTTCATGGAGCAACAATATTGATTTCAGGAAATAATTTCGGCTGTGGAAGTTCTCGTGAACACGCTCCTCAGGCTATTGCCAAGGCGGGATTTACAGCAGTCATTGCCGAGGGATTTGCAGAGATTTTTCTGGGTAACAGCACTCAGCTCGGTCTGCCCTGTGTCATCCTTTCTCACGAAGATCGATTACTGTTAAGTGTTTCCGTGGAAGAGGACCCTATACAGGAAATAACGATTGATCTTATTAAAGAAGAAGTGCGATATAAAGACGGCAGCCTACCTTTACTTCTTCATGCCTCCAACCGCCAGGCTCTAATCGAGGGCAGATGGGATCCGCTGCAGGATTTAATAGAGAATGCGGCTGAGGTTGATAAGGTAGCTTCAAAGCTGTCTTATGTAAATACTGCAGGTTAATAGGGAAAAGAATGGCCTGAGAGCAGATTATGAATGAATCTGCCCTCAGGTAACTTGTTATTTGCTTAAAATCTTGTTAATAGACACTGCGGCATCACGGCCCTGACCCATAGCAAGAATGACTGTAGCAGCACCGAGAACAATGTCTCCTCCTGCATAGACCTTATCAATGGAGGTTTTTCCCGTTTCATCGACAACGATATTGCCCCATTTATTAATTTCCAGATCCGGAGTCGTGTTGCTTAGAACCGGATTGGCATTATTCCCCAGAGAGGGAATACAGGCATCGACTTCGATGATAAATTCACTCCCCTTAATGGGAACAGGTCTTCTCCTCCCCGAATCATCGGGTTCTCCCAGTTCGTACTTGAGGCATTCAATCGCATTGACCCGGCCATTTTCATCGCCGAGGATTCGAACGGGATTTGTGAGGAAATCGAATATGATCCCCTCCTCTTTTGCGTGATGTACTTCTTCAACTCGGGCGGGCATCTCTTTTTCAGTTCTTCGATAGATAACATGGACCTCTTCCGCTCCGATCCGTTTGGCCGTTCTGGCGGCATCCATGGCAACATTTCCTCCCCCGAATACAGCCACTTTTCTGCTTTTGTAAATAGGAGTTCTAGCTTTCCCGAAATCATAGGCCTTCATCAGGTTGGAACGGGTCAGGTACTCGTTGGCGGAGAATACTCCAACCAGGTTTTCTCCCTCTATACCCATAAATTTGGGAAGACCGGCTCCAGCAGCAATATAGATTGCATCAAAACCATCTATAGTCAGGAGATCTTTGAGTTTTCTTGTTTTTCCAACCATAAAGTTTGTAATGATTTTTACACCCATTTTAACTAGAGTTTCTATTTCGATCTCCACGATGGCCTTAGGTAAACGGAATTCTGGAATCCCGTATACAGTTACACCGCCATTTTTGTGGAAAGCTTCGTATATGGTTACGTCGTGGCCGGCTTTTCTCAGGTCAAAGGCGGCAGTTAAGCCGGAAGGTCCGCTTCCTACTATAGCCACCTTTTTTCCTGACTCGGGAGCCACTTGAGGGATATCTATCTGATTATTGTCTCTTTCCCAGTCGGCGACAAATCGCTCAACCCTGCCGATCTGAACAGATCGCATAATATCTTTTTCAGCTTTTCCAACTGTACAGGTAGCCATGCACTGAGATTCCTGAGGGCAAACCCGTCCACAGATCGCAGGAAGGCTGCTGCTTTCTTTTATGATATTAATAGAGGATTTGAAGTCACCTTTTGCCGCGGAATCGAGAAAAGCGGGAATATTGATCGCAACGGGACATCCCTGAATACAGGGGGCATTTTTACACTGGAGGCACCGCATCGCTTCTAGTTTTACCTGGTTTTCTGTATAACCTAATGCGACTTCCTCCATATTAGATCTTCTCACTTCAGGATCCTGAGTCGGCATTTCCTGTAGAGGAATAGCCCGGCGTTCTTTAGGAGTTAGAGTTTCCGGATTAAGGGTACCAATAATTTTATCTGCTTGAGATGAGAGCTCTTCCGGACTGATGTATTGCATTATTTTTTTGCTCCTTTTCCATCCAGACCGATATTGCATTCATGGTCTTCTTGAAATTTATAAGTGTTGAGGCGATTCATCATATTTTCAAAATCAACTTTATGCCCATCGAATTCCGGTCCGTCGACACAGACAAATTTGACATCATCACCTACTGTTACACGGCATCCGCCGCACATTCCCGTTCCATCGACCATAATCGTGTTGAGCGATACTGTTGTGTGGACATTGAAGGGTTTAGTCGTTAGGGCACAGAACTTCATCATTATGGGAGGTCCGATAGCTATAACTTCCCCTGGAGGATTGTCTGATTCACAGATCTCTTTTAATGGTGCTGTAACCAGGTCCTTTCTTCCATAAGATCCGTCATCAGTACAGACGATCACTTTGTTGGAATACCGGTTTATTTCATCCTCCAGTATAAGCAGCTCTTTTGTTCGTGCTCCGATTATGGAGATAACTTCATTTCCAGCTTCTTTGAAGGCCTGAACGATAGGCCTTAAGGGGGCAACTCCGATTCCTCCACCTACACAAACCACCGGTTTGTCATATTTTTGAATATGAGTCGGTGTTCCCAGTGGTCCAAGGAGGCTTTCAATGTAATCACCTTCTTCTTTTTTTGCCAGAAGTCTGGTAGTATCACCGACAGCTTGAAAGATTATCGTAATGGTTCCATTTTTTTTGTCTGCACCTGCTATGGTCAGAGGGATTCGTTCGCCATGTTCCAAGTCAATCAGTAGAACAATGAACTGGCCAGCTTTTCTCTCTTCTGCAATGAGAGGAGCATCAATTTTCATCTGAAAAACATCATCAGATAATTTTACTTTTTCAATAATTTTGTTCATATTTTCATCCTGTATTTTGTATAATAACATCAGAGTTCATTTTTTGAAATAATAGATTTTTTTTTATCGAATCATAAGAGCTTATGGGAATATCTTTGTTGACCTTTGCTCTATCTGTAATTAGATTTTAATCTATGAAAAACTTCCAATATTATAATCCTGTAAAAATCGTCTTCGGAAAAAACACAATAAAAGAAATCTCAAAGCTTCTCAAGGGGAGAAAAAAGATTTTATTTCTCTATGGAACCGGTTCCATTAAAAAAAATGGAGTATATGATCAGGTTAAAGAAGCCTTAAAGAATTTCATTTTTATAGAATATGGAGGAATTCAGGCCAATCCCGATTATACGGATTGTATGAATTGTGTTCTCCTGGCCGAGAAGGAAAATGTAGATTTCATTCTCTCTGTTGGTGGGGGTTCGGTTCTCGATGCCGCCAAGTTTATTGCCGCGGCTTATTATTTCAAAGGGGATGATCCCTGGGATATTCTAAAAGGCCGGGGAAAAATTGATAAAGCCCTCCCTGTGGGATCTGTATTAACTCTTCCCGCCACCGGTTCGGAGATGAACAGCAACTCGGTTATCTCCCGCAGGGAAATTGGTGAAAAACTGGCCTTCAGCCATCCCCTTGTATTCCCGGAATTTTCTATCCTCGATCCGGAAACCACATTCAGTCTCTCAAAACATCAGGTTGCCAATGGGATTGTTGATTCTTTTATCCACGTCCTGGAGCAGTATATGACAACAGATATAGGGACACCTCTTCAGGATCGCCAGGCGGAAGCTGTTTTGCTGACTCTTATTGAAGAAGGTCCCAAAGCAATTTTAAACAATAAGGATTATGCTGTTCAGGCCAATATCATGTGGTGTTCAACCAATGCTCTTAACGGTATATTAGGATGCGGAGTCGATCAGGACTGGGCAACTCATGGAATCGGACATGAAATGACAGCTCTTTATGGAATTGACCATGCCCGGACTCTGGCGGTTATTATGCCCGGATTGCTCTCTTTTCTGAGAAAGCAGAAAGAGGAAAAACTCCTTCAGTATGGAGAGAGGATATGGGGTATCTCTATGGGGGATTCCAATGTCCGCATAGATGAGGCTATTGCCAGAACCTGTCTCTTTTTTGAATCCCTCGGAATCGATACACGGTACACAGATCTGGACATAGAAGAGGATGCTCCTGAAAAAATTGCAGCCAGAATCGATGCCAGAAGAGATGTACTCGGTGAAAAAAGAAATATCCGCGGGCCCGAAGTAATTAAGATTCTGAGGAATTTGAAATAAAGAAGTCCCCTTAAGGCATACTATTACCCACAAATATATTTTTTATATCAATAATGAAAATTCTGAAAAACGAACCAAATTATCAGTGG
>JAEINM010000095.1 GCA_016342385.1 Spirochaetaceae bacterium
CCCTGGTCCCAAACCAGGTGCCCTAGCCACTGGGCCACATTCCGTCAACGAAATCTGAGTATATAGTTTTCCATTTTATTGTTCAATAGAAAATTATAAATCAAATGATAAATGAATGAAAATCGCTAATTTTATTCATTTTATTCTCTTCCATATACTCTTTTATTCCATCCAGGACTTTTAAAGGAAGAAGTGGGTCGACAAATAATCCTGTTCCTACCTGTATGGCCGAAGCGCCAGCCAATAAATACTGTATGGCATCATCGGCACACATTATTCCCCCCAGACCGATGACTGGTACGGAAACAGCCCTGGAAACTGTGTATACAGCAGCCACTCCAATAGGACGGATAGCCGGTCCCGAGAGACCTGCGATCCCTGCAGGAATGACAGACTTTTTTTTCTTCGTATCGATGAGCATTCCTCTGACTGTATTGATACAGGATACAGAATCAGCTCCGCCGGATTCGGCAGCTTTTGCAATGACAGATATGTCAGTGACATTAGGGGTTAGTTTTACAATAAGCGGTTTTTGGCTAAGTCTTCTCAGTTTTTTAGTCAGATTTTCTACCTGCTTAGGATCTGTACCAAATGCTAAACCGCCGTGCTTCACATTGGGGCAGGATATATTAATTTCATAGCCGTTAATACAGTCTAAATGATCTGTTTTTTCAATTACCTCTATATATTCCTGTTCAGTCGAACCACTAACATTGAGGATTACAGAACACTGAAGGCCCTTTAGAAAGGGAACTTTATCAGATAAAAATTTTTCAACACCGGGATTAGCTAGACCTATGGAATTTAATATTCCCGATGGAGTCTCTGCCAGTCTGGGAACGGAATTTCCCTCTCTCGGAGTTGGTGTCAATGCTTTTGTGTATATAGCGCCCAATTTTGATAAATCAAATAACTCTCCGTATTCTTCCCCGAATCCAAATGTTCCGGAAGCTGTTCCAACCGGATTAGGCATGTCCACATTCCCTATTTTTACTTTCAGGTCCATTTTACCTCACTGCTTTCAAATACGGGTCCATCTTTGCAGACTCTAGTATATTTTTTCTTCCCTTCTGTTTCACATGTGCAGCCCATACAGGCTCCGATTCCACAGGCCATCATCTGTTCCAGGGAAACATAACACTTACTTCCCACATCGACTGAAAAGAAATGGCAACCTTTAAGCATAGGTTCTGGACCACAGCAGTAAATGACAGATTTCTTTATCAGTTCAGATCTGCTTTTTAAATAATCAACTACATTTCCTTTAAATCCAAAAGATCCGTCATCAGTGCAGATTATGGTTTCAATTTCTTTATTTAATACAGTGAAAGGGACAAGGGATTTTGTCCGGCTTCCGATTATGAGCAAAGGTTTTTTTCCTGTCTTTTTCAACTCATCAGCCAGATAGAGCATCGGACCTGTACCAATACCTCCGGCAACAACGACATGATTTGTAATATTCCCATTTTCAGAAATTCTATAATCGGAAAAGCTATTACCCAGGGGACCAAGAATATCCAGGATATCCCCTTCCTGCAATTGAGCCAGGATAGCCGTACCATTGCCGACTTTCTGAAAAATAATTGATGCCATATGGGTTTCCCCATTATAAGCCGACAAAGCAAAGGGACGGCGTAGAAGGGGAGATGTTAATTCGGTTGTCCTTATAGTCAGAAACTGACCGGGTCTGGGTATTGAATCTGTATTCCAGCGGAAATCGAGGAGGTAATAATCATCAGCTATATTTTTTAGGCTGATCACTTTTGAATAAAATTGTTCCAATTATAACTCCGAGATGACTTTTTGCCATTCAAGCGCATCAATTTGATTTTTTTTAATCATACTTTGGATAAAATTTGTCAGATTAAAAATTCTCAATGCAGTTGACTGATCAATGGCATGTTCAATTTTACAGGCTTCATCATCAGCAATATCTTCAGGTAATAAAAGAATCTCTTTTAAAAAACCATGAAGTATATCATGTTTCTTTCGAATTGATCTGGCTATAGTCATTCCTTCTTTTGTCAGATTGATAAAAGAGTTTCTCTCATATTCAACCAGCTCTTTGCTTTTAAGGGTTTTAAGAGCTCCGGTCACAGAAGGCATTTGAACGGAAAGATATTCAGCAATATCTTTGACACGAGCCACTCGGTTTTTTTCTTCAAGATAAAGAATTGCTTCAAGGTAATCTTCAAGACTGGTCGTTAATTTATCTGTTTTTTTCATAAATTAAAAATAACAGGTTTTAATCAATTTAACAACTAAACTTTGTTGAAGCTAACAACATCCAATTTAAATTTTACTTTTTTTGACTTCCCAAATTTTTCTCCAGCTCATGTTCATCCAGAAATTTTCTGTTTCATCACTATGAATTTCATAAGCGGCCAGGCTATAGTTTTTAAATGAAAAAGTTTCAGAAGATGGCAAATCTCTTAAAGAATTTTCAGCACTGGTTGTTTTCCCGAGAATACAGCCTGAAGATATGAGGGGAATCAGATGTTGGAATTCATTATCACATTGGCAGGGAAATCTCTCTTCTGAAGATAAAAGGAAATTTCCCTTTAATATTGAATAATTATTCAAAGTAATGACTGGTGGATAGGTAAGGGAAATTTGTTTTCTGCTAGGTCTGGTAATTTTCTTTTTACTGAGATTAGTCAGATTCAGGGGGAAGGGAGAAGGCGTTATTAGGTGATGCATAAAGAGAAAATTTTGAAGTTCCTTAAGTTTGACAGAGACATTGGAAGATGGAACTATTGTGGTCATAAAAAATATCATTCATATTTCCCGTATTTAAGGTTATCATAGTAAAAGGTTATCATAATACATTAATAGAATACGAAATGTTTTTAAAGGGGCAATACAAAATGAGACTAAAGGTAAAAAAAATTACCGATGAACTTGTCAATAGAATCTCTGCATGGGAGAATGTAGAAATCATCACTTTAACCGATGCAGCTTCAATGGATGTTTTCGATCCATATTTTTCCATTACATTGGATGTATATTACAGAAAAGACGGCATCCCCTCGGGGAAAGCAAGAGAAGAGATATTCTCGGGATCTCATTTTTTTGAAGCTTCCACTGTTTCATTAAAAGACAGGTTTATGATGGAAGACTTTCCTGTGCGAATTGAATATAAAGAGCTGGAGAGAATCGAACATTTAATAGACGAGCTGGATAATCCCGACTCAATTTACAGAGAGAAAGGAACCTATATTTTTCATAGGCTGGAAGAGGGAACCATTCTCTATGAAAAGACCGGCTGGCTTAAAAATATCAGATTAAAAATGGAAAATATGCCAGATCTGTTCTGGATGATCTTTCGGGAAGCTTCTCAGAGCCGAATGGAGCATTCTCTTAGTGATCTCGGAGCATCTGTTTATCAGAAAGACAATCTCTATTATAAAATATCTTTAGCCGCCTTTCTAAACTATGCCTGTTGTACTCTCTTTGCAATAAATCATAAATTTGAGCCTTCATCAAAAAGATTTCATGAGCTAATAGGAAAACTTCCTATACTTCCTGCAGGTTTTATGGCAAACTTCGATGTATTACTCCGAATGGATGACAATCTTTCCATTGAGAGAAACAGGGAGGTTGCAGAATTACTGGCAAAAGGAATTATCGGTTTATAAAATCAGTATTTATAGGGTTTTTTATTCTAAAAGGATTCATTCTATCTGCCTTGGATTTCAATTATATGAATAAAAGCCCTATGGAAATTAAAGAACAACATCTTCCATACAGCTATTCAGAATTATCAAGTCAGTTGATTAATAAGAGATATTTTTCATTACTGGAAGATATTAGGCTTACAGAAGATTCTTATTTCTATTTGGTATATAAAAGTGATGAACCTATAAATATTGAAATTGATGATCTTAAAAATTCACTCCCTTCATCTAATAAAGTTGTAACCTATTATCACTACCTGGATAAATCTGTTACTTTCAATGCATTTGAAATCTCATCTCAAGGTATAAGCGGAAATTCAGTTTTACTGGAATGCGGTATAGTTCCCTTCGACTCTCAGATGAAGGGATATGATTTATCTCATTCAGTATTTTTTAAGAACAATATAATTCGTTTATATTACAGTCTCTCAGATTCTTCTTCTGCTTTTTCTTTGACTTTTACATCTGAAGAAAATGCCCTTGATGAAAATTTACAGATTCTTATAAATGATTCTTCTCAATACTCTATCAAAACAAGAACGGGTTTAAATCAATACTGGTTCTACAATAATGAGTTTGAATCAACAATGACTCAAAATGTAGAAATAGTATCGGAAAATGCCAGATTTGTTGGTTTTAATACAGATATTGTCATCCATGAGTCAGAAGCAATTCCTTCTGACCTTGAAGATTTTATCAACTGGAACAGAGCATCCTGGCGGCAGAGTGAATATGAATTATTTCGCTGGGATCTCTTCCCCGGTATGCTTCTCATAGACACAGAAAACTATCGGGTTCAATCGGCTTTTTTTAAAAGGATGGCATTTTTTACTGAAAAGAAAAATACTGTGGGAGAATTCCTGACTGAGGGAGAACTGAAACAGCTTCATGGATGGAATGCTCATGATTATAGAGCCCTGGATCTGGCCCGGTTTTTTAATCGAGCTTTTGAAGAGGATTTTCCGCTTAATGATCATGAAATACTGTTAATGAACATGCTGATAGATAATGGCGTTCTGGAAAAATCCGATAACAGGGTTCGTCCTCTGAAAGGGGGAATCCTGTCGATCTCCAGGGAATCAGATGAGCGTCTGAGATGGCTTTTTCTGACTCATGAATGTTATCACGGATTATTTTTTTCCTCCCATGAATATGTTGAAAAAATTTATGACTTATGGGAACGTCTTTCCGAAGTTGAACGGGACTTCTGGCGGACTTTTCTTGATATGTATGGTTACGATGTCAGTGATGAATATCTTTTAATCAATGAATTTCAGGCTTATCTGATGCAGCAGCCGGTACATCTGGCAGATTCATATTTTAGAAGTAAAATAAGTTGGATTTTGAGCCTTAAACCCTATCTTCAGAATACCATGAACAACCTCTTGTCGGAATATGGTGATACTTTTTCCAGGAGTGCAGAAGCGGTTGAAAATGTGGCCTTTTCTATTGCAGGTATTCGTGCTGGAGACCTTGTACTTAAAAGGAAAAAATAGTATATATAATAAATGAGCTGTTTGATTCAGATTTAATCTTTACACTATTGAATTTATCTGATATTTTTCAGCTACTTGTTTAGTAATTATTGCAAGGTAGGATAGATATGTCTCGAAAATGTGAAATTTGTGGAAAAGGTACTGTTGCCGGAAACAGTGTACCTAGAAAAGGTCTTCCAAAGAAAAAAGGTGGAGCTGGACAGCATATCGGTGTTAAGAGTAAAAGAACTTTTAAACCGAATATTGTAAAGATCAGAGCCCTTTTCAATGGAAATAAACAGTCTGTAAAGATTTGTACAAGATGCCTTAAAGCTGGAAAAGTCGTAAAAGCCTAGTACAGTTAATAACCAGGGGGAGATTCATAAGATGATCTTTAATCCGTCAAAGGCGGGAAAGATTCCCCCCGGTAATTCAGCACACAATTGCTTGTGATTAACATCATGACTCAAGTGTGTCAGATAAGCCCTTTTGGGGCTTATTTTTTTTATAATATTCAAAGCCTGGTCAATATTGAAATGAGTAGAATGTTCCCGGTAGCGAAGAGCCCCCAGTATTAATACTTCTATATCTTTTAATTTGTCTATACTCTCCTCTGATATGTAACTGCAGTCGGTGATATAGGCAGCTCTGTCATTTATCAGAAATCCTAAAATGTTTAATAGGCCGTGTTTTACAGGAATAGGTTCAATGGTACACTCATTAATAGTCGCTACTTTATCAGAAAGTTTATTGAGGTTCACCTGTGGTTTTCCCCCTCCAATCTGAAGAGTTTCATTGAAAATATAGGGAAATCTGTTGCGAATCTCCCGGCAATCTTCTGCTGAAGCATAGATCTCTATAGGATTTTTATAGGTCAGAGGTCTTATATCATCTAGTCCATGAAGATGATCGGCATGACTATGAGTATAAAATATAGCATTAATGGAATCTATTTTATCTCTTACCGCCTGAAGCCGGAATTCTGTTGCTGTATCGATGAGAACATTGGTATTCTCTTCTGAAACGAGAATAGATGATCTGGTTCTTTTGTTGTGATAATCCTGAGAAAGACATACTTCACAGCTGCAGCCTACAACAGGAATACCATGAGAAGTACCGGAACCTAAAATTGTAATTGTCATAGGCATATAGACTAATCAATAATAGAAATCTTTGTCTATAGTATTTACTTCTGGAATATTTAGTATTAACTTTAAAGATAAATGTTTTGAAATTCTTTAATACCAATCAACGTAAACATAGAGTAAATAATTTAATTGAGGGAGAAATGACAGTAGAGGATTTTTTAAGGGAAAAGATTGGAGATGGTCTGGTACGCAATGGTGCCATGAATCGTCAATCAGTCCAACAGGTACTCATTTATCAGGCCTGTGGTGATAAACGTTGTTTTGGAGAAATCGCATCGGCAAAGCGACTTGTAGAGCAGGAAGAGATCAATCAATACATGAACTTTAAACTGGCTGCCGGGTGTTCAGGTTTCAACAGAAAAAGAATTGTGAATTAATACCTGATTTATCGGATTACAGCTAAAATAATTTTAGAAATAACAATTAATGCTCTCTATTAAGGTTTTTGTTTTTTAATCATGATAATAGAAGTTCAGATGTTTTCCTCCTGTAAGCAATCCCCTCCAGAAGAGACCTTTTTTCAACTTGATTTTCTTTAAACTGAGAAGTATTTCCAGAGTTTCTCTTATATGGTCAGTCTCCCATTCATTTAAAATCCCGAAACCTTCTATCAGATAATGGAACTGATCTTTGCTTTTTTTATTGTTGAAGCCCTTTAAGAAATAGATAAATTCTCTTTTTGTAAATCTTCTCTTATTCCGCTTTAATAGAGAGAGAATCTTTTCTTCATATTTCACAGCAGATAGAGAATCATCACAAATATCACAGCCACTGCAGATTTCGGGAGCACTCCCCAGTAGAGATAAAAGAGCTTCCCTTCGGCATGTCGATTTATTACGACTATATTCAAGCATAGATTCAAAGCGGCTTCGGGTTAGGGGAGAATCCATTTTCTCCAATCGGTTTCGGCTTATAGGGTTGTATAACAAAATAGCGATCGAGGATTTTCCATCCCGGCCGGCTCGACCCGATTCCTGCAGATAGGATTCGACAGTTTGCGGAATATCATAGTGTATAACTGTGCGGATATTTCCTTTATCGATCCCCATTCCGTAAGCACATGTCGCCACCAGTATCCCGTCATCGGAATCAAAAAACCACTTTTCTACAGTATTTTTTTCTTCCTTGTCCAGTCCGGCATGGTAGAAGAATATTTCTTTCGAATCCAGTGAGCATCGAAGCATTCTGGCAGTTAACTCCGTACTGGTTCTTGAAGAAGAAAAAATTATTAGTGGTTTAGCCGATCCCTTAATCGTTTCTACAAGTGTTTTTGAAGGACTGATGGTTTTTATCACACTATAGGAAATATTCGGTCTATCGGGATTTCCATAAATGATATTGGGGATGGAGTCGGGGAATATTATTTCTTTTATTTTCTTGAGAATATGGGGTGAAGCTGTTGCAGTAAAAGCTGTTACCAGATTAATTTTCAAGGCATTAATAATCGAATGGATTTTCAGGTAGGCCGGACGAAAAGTTTCACCCCATTCTGACACGGTATGAGTTTCGTCGATGACCAGATGGTCTATTGCCATAGTCTTTAGTTCTTTCTGAATATCTGTATTCAAAGCTGTTTCGGGATTAGTCAGAATCAATTTCACTACACCGGAACGGCATCTTTGGAATATATCCTCTCTTTCACTTCTTTTTTGGCCCCCCTTCAATATAACAGTAATTATCCCGGCCTCCTCTGTTCTTCTCATCTGGTCCGACATAAGAGAGAGCAGGGGGAATATTACCAGAGTCATTCCTTCAAGCATAATACTGGGCAGCATGAAACAGAGGCTTTTTCCGGCTCCTGTGGGAAGCAGTACTATCTGATGGGGGGATGTGTCATTCTCTTCCGATAGATCGGGTTGAAAGCTCTCTACACCGGCAGATGTGAGAATGTTGTGTATAACCAGGCGCTGGTAGGGAAAGATATAGTCTATTCCGAAATTCTCTTTTGCTGTATTGTTTAAGGGATCCAAAATCGCTTTCATATAATATTAACGGGACGAATGATTGTAATGCTTCAAGGAATTGAAATTTATTATAAATCTTTCACCTTAGAGCATGATGTTAGGGTCTTATTTTTTTAATCAAAGTAACCTGGTTTCCTTTTTCGTTGTAGTAAACTTTATCAAACAATTGCATGGCCATGGATATCCCGCGGCCATGTGAAAGAGTTTCATTTACCTGGTGTCGAGTTGACTTGAGAAAGGTTTTATGGTCAAATCCCGGTCCTTCATCACATATGCGGTAAATAACTTTTTCCGGGGAAATCGAGGCTTCTATTTTTACTTTTTTATCGCAGTACATAGGTTCCTTCTGGCGATCCATCAATAATTCCATAAAACGACCTTCTGCCTGGGATTTTGTTTTTTCTGCAAAAGTAATACATAAATTCCCATGTTCAATAGCGTTGATTATTATTTCACGGATACCTATAAAAAGCATCTCGGCTTCAGCTTTCTCCATATATTTAGCAAGATTTGCCGTGATTCGTCTGCTCACTTCATCGGTAAGGGGAAATGAGTTACTGATCTGGTAGTGGATTTTCTCTCCACAGAAATAACTGAGCAAAGCATCTTCCTGAATTAATATAGCTCTGAATAAGATCTGTCGGGTACTCGACAGTGTATGAATTAATTCTAAGCGAACTCGTACAGCCTTCATTTCACCTCTTTTTCCGGTAAAGCGCAGTTTTAACTCTGTAGGGTTCTCAGTGAGTAAGAGTTCATCCAATTTCAAACGGAGTAAATCTTTTGAATGGTTGTCTTCTTTTTCTTCAAAATATAATGAATTGAATATACTATGGGATGTTATGTTCTTTTTCTTTATACCCAGTAATTCTAAACCGGCTTCATTTCCTTCTAGAATTGAGAATTCTTCATTTAATAGCAATACGGCATCACTATTTCCTTCAAATAAACTGCGATATTTAATTTCAGAAATTCTTGACTTTTCTGAGGCTGTTTCAACTTCCTTGATTTTTAATTCCAGGGAATAATTTAAATCACTCATCTGTTTATGTAAAAAGGCGAAACGATTAGCCAGTATAAAAGCACTTCCCAGGGTAAAAAATAGAAAGCCATAATTTGTAAGAACGAGATCATTTTCAAAGAACATGGAATCAAGAATATCATAAGTAGTCGTTCCAAAGAGAACCATAGTACCTATAAACAGATTCCCCACATCTGTGTCATATAAGGTTTTTAGTACTATCCTTATTCTCCCTTTTGCCTTTTCAAGATTTCTCTGGCTTTTCCAATGGCGGTAGGCTGTGGTAAAGAAGTTCCAGCAAATTAAATAAAAAAATATATAGAGGATCATGATCAGTCCGGTAATTTGCCATATACGTAATAAGTCCAGATTAAAATTAATAGGAGTAAAAATAGCTGTAATCCCTAGAATCAAACTGTATAAGGAAAATCCTTTTGTAATTCCGCTTATTTTATTGACTGTAATCAATTCTAGAAAAGCACTTATAAAAGGAAGTAGGCAGAACAAAAAAATCAGTTCAATTTTAAAGACTGTATTTGTATCGGCAATGAGACTGTATACAACATGAGTACGCATAAAAAGATAAAAAAAGAGGGTAATGGAAAACAATCCGTAAAATAGGTTATATCTGTAGCTTCGTCCGTTTAAATATAGAAAAATATGATAGATCCCCATAAATAAATATAAAAATAAGAGTGCAAATGTTAGGATTGAGCCGTTAGACTGGCTTATTTTTTCATAGCTGTCGAAGTAATATGGTTTGGCCTGGTGAAAACCATTCGCTTCATATGAAGGATCACACATAATGTGAATCACCAATAAATTCATTCCATTATTAAATAATGAAGGTTTAATCGGGAAAAAAATATCTCTACGGGAATGGTGGACTCTAATCTGACCGTTATCATTAAGATCAACAGAAGAGCGGATGAGCTGTCCGTTTAAAAATATCTCCCAGTTATCTCCGAGTGATCCCAGATGAAGACCGGGCACTTCATCGTTTGCGGGAATCTCTAATTCAAAAGGTAGGGAATAGGTAAAATCCATCTTCTCATAAGTTTTGAATGAGAAAAAACGGGGTTTTGGAATTTCCGGAAGTTCTATATCCAAAGGTCTTACTACCCGTCCGGATTTCTCCGCAGGCGGGAAAATGACCCAGTTTTTATTCTCTTCATCGGGATATACATTCGTGTCACTGGCTTCAAATCCGACTTTTATATACAAAGATTGCTTATTTAAATCTATAAACCAGGGAGAATCAGCAGCAAAAACAGATATTGTACTGAAAAAAAGACATAGAGATATAACTAATATAAGTTTCTTCATGATAACCATTTATACAACATTATATATTCATTGTAATTGGCGTTTGGATATAAAAGCAATATGTAGGAATTTTTTTATGGTAGTTCTCAATTTATCTGGTGTTTCTGGAAATTGCTAATGATTAATGAGAATGTGAAAGTGTGAATTTATTTTCCCATCTCCCGGGTAAAAAAAAATTATTAAGAAGAAAATAACCTAAAAATATTATACAATAAAAATATATAGGCTGCAAAAATGCTGAACAATTAAGTAAGAGGTTCCATTAATGATGATAAAATGTAATCTAATCCTGCTCTATTTCATGGTATTTTCTCTGGTTTTTTCTCAGGGCGTTTTTTCGTCAGAAACCTTTCCTCAATTGACAATTTTAACTGAAGACTGGGAACCATTTAATTACGAAGAAGAGGGGACTGTTCAGGGGATCTCTACAGATATGCTCGTACTCATG